>JAIOSX010000077.1 GCA_021107345.1 Candidatus Aegiribacteria sp. | reverse complement strand
CAACGGGTACTTGAGAGTATTACGGCCCCTTTCACTGAAAAAGTTGGCCAGGTCGAAACGTGTATGTGTTGAAGTAAGCCCGTGGTCTGAGGAGATAATAAGAAGAGTGTTCTGCCATCGGCCCTGCTTTTTCAGCTTTTCCACCGCTTCGCCTATGTACCCGTCAACATTGATGTACGCTTGAATAGTGTCATCATCAAACGGATCATGGATGTGTGAGAAACTGTCAACAGCGGGAAATACGGCGAATATGAAATCTGGCCTGTCATCGAGGCTCATCATCAACTTCTGATGACCGGCCTCATCGACATTGTGCCATTCATCATTCAGGTGGGCCGTAAGGTAGTGGAAAAGCTTGGTATATTTCGTAAGATCTCTGTCCGAACCAAGGCTCCTTGTTATCATGGAGTAGATATTGCGGGAATTGTTGAACAGTTCATGAAGTGTTTTTCTATCTGTTGGAAGGTCACTGTTGAACCACGGCCCTTCAATACCATTGTAACTTCTGAGGCGGTACTTCCCAATTCTTTTACTCGCAAATTCCTTCTTATCAAGCCACCTTATACCGGGAATGTCGACCGTACCCGGGAAGCAGCCCATAAGAAATGGAAGGTATGCAGGGCCGGTAGTGGATGTAAAGCAGGAGGATGCCTTTCTGAAAACGCCCGGCTCCATAACTTCTTTACGAATATTGGGCAGCTGCCCCTCATCTATCAGACGTTTCATAACATCCGGCCGGGCACCATCTATCAGATAGAAAAGTACAAGGGGATCATTTTTCATTAAGTTGTACCTGATTTCCTCGATCTCTGTTTAAGTTTCATTGTATTGTACTGGCTCGCAGGTTGAAAGACGGATAATCAGTAGATATTCTGTTGCTGTCAACCCTTCAAGTAGAAATTAATACTCCCTTCTGAAAAATCTGATGTTTTACAAATTACGGATACACTTTAAAAGGCGGGATCGGAATCCCGCCTTCATCTTCACGCAAAACCTGAATCAGATATTTTCGCGGACAACGCGGGCCAGCCGTTTTACTCCTTCAGCGATTTGTTCTTCGCTTGCGTAGCTGAAGTTCAGGCGCATGCTCTGAAAGTTATCGTTTTCAGGAAAGAAGGCGCTGCCTGGAACGTACGCGACGTTCTCGTCGACGGCTTTCTGGAAAAGATCATCTGCGCTCATTCCATCCGGCAGTGTAAGCCAGAGGAATAACCCGCCCTCAGGTTTTGTCCATTTGACTTTAGGCATGTCAGCGAATTCCTTTTCCAGACATTCCAGCATGATTGTTCTTTTGTTGCTGTAATGTTTAATAGTAGCCTCAAGTGCCTTCTCAAGTGCTCCGTGCACATGCATTGCATGCGTAATAGCCTGGTTGAAAGGCGGTGTACACAGATCAACTGCCTGCTTTGCCATCACCATTTTATCGATCAGCCAGTCCGGTCCGCACGCCCATCCCAGGCGGAAGCCGGGCAGCATTATCTTTGAGAATGTATAGAGAGAGATAACCATATCCGGGGCCAGGGACTGGAATGTAGGCTGACTCTCACCGCTGTATCTCAGCTGCCTGTACGGAGTATCTTCAACTATCAGATATTCGCCCTTCCGGGCAATTTCAAGAATTTCCTTCCTTCTTGATTCAGGAATGGTTACACCTGCGGGATTCTGGAAATCCGGAATTATGTATATGAATCTTGGCCTGCGGCCTTCACCTTCAAGCCTCTTTATGGTTTCCTGAAGTTTTTCAGGTATCATTCCGTGATCATCCAGTTCAACACCTACGGGTACTCCCTGGTAACTCTTGAAAGCCTGCAGACCGCCAAGGTAAGTAGGAGAACCGGTTATACAGGTATCACCCGGATTTAAGAATATTTTTGCTATGAGATCAAGCCCCTGCTGCGAGGCGGTTGAAACAAGAATGTGATCTGGAGAAATCTTGGTTCCGTCAGTCCGCATGATTAACGCAAGATCCTCGCGGAGTCTTGCGTCACCTTCCGTAGGACCGTACTGAAGTGCTGTGGCGTGTTCATTCTCAATCACACTGTTAACAGCCGCTTCAACGTAAGTCACAGGAAAAGTAGCAGGTGCAGGTAATCCTCCGGCGAATGAGATTATCCCCGGCTTCGCGGTCAGTTTAAGCAGCTCTCTTATAACTGACCTTTTCATTCCAAGGGCGCGGTCTGAAAAGTAATCCTGCCTGTTCACTTATTGACTCCTTTCGTTAACCGTAACAGTGTGTTCATATAATATCGTATTATATACACTGTATGGATATGACCAAATCTATTGATGTCAACTGGCATGATTCAGTATAGAGGAATATTAAGGAAATATAAGGTACTCATACCTATGTGGAGGTTATTAATGGTTCGCAACTCAATCGGGATAATCGTCGGTTTCTGTCTGGTATCATTGCTGCAGTTCTCCTGCGGTTCTTCCGATGATACCGCTTCAAGCGATTCACCTGATCCTGATTTGAGAAAAGCTACCGATACCTTGCCTGATCATTCGATAATCGAGAATGCCGAATTCATCAGGGCAGCGCATATTCTCATAACCTGGCGTACGTCGATTAAAGACAGTATGTCAGATGACGAAGAGGAAGCCCGGATACCCATATACATCGTGTCCGATGCAGAGGAGGACGCTCTGGATCAAATCCGGGATATTCAGGATGAAATACTTTCAGGGTATGCTACCTTCGAAGAAATGGCTTTCAATTATTCCCACTGTACTTCAGCAGCGGACAGCGGCAGGCTGCCTGCTTTTACAAGTGGAGGCATTACGGAGGAACTGGACAGCACGGTCTTCGCACTGGAACCGGGAGAAATATCCGGGATTATCAGAACACGTTTCGGTTACCACCTTGTGAAACGCCTGAGTAGTTAATCTTGGAATATTGCAGAAGTACGGTAGAAGAGGGGGAGAAAGGGCTTCGTCTTGATGCCTATCTTGTCATGCAGGACGATATCGAAGAGAGCCGGAGTTACATAAACACACTTATCTCCAATGGTCACGTATCTGTAGATGGTGTACCAGTTACAAAACCTGCATACAATGTTCAGTTTGACCAGAAGATACTGCTTGAAATTCCCGATGCTATTCCTGTCGACCTCTCTCCGGAGAATATCGAACTGGATGTTGTCTACGAAGATGAATATCTGATCGTGCTGAACAAGCAGGCAGGTCTTGTGATTCATCCATCCGGGACCTGCAGGAACGGAACCCTTGTTAATGCGCTGCTTGCTCATTGTGTTAACCTTTCTGGTATATCAGGTGAATTGCGGCCTGGAATCGTGCACAGGCTGGATAAGGATACAACCGGTTTGATGATGGTAGCCAAGGATAATATTACTCACCGCGGTCTGTCATCTCAACTATCCTCAAGAACCGTTAAACGTCGATATATCGCGCTTGTCTGGCACTCACCGATACCGGGTGCCGACAGAATTGACGCGCCCATAGGGCGCGATCTTAATAACAGGCAGAATATGACTGTGCTCTCAACGGGGAAACGTGCGGTAACAAATTACCGGGTTTTGCGCAGGTTCAGACATACAAGCTTGATCGAGTGCAGGCTCGAGACGGGCAGAACACATCAGATAAGAGTTCATTTGTCTGTTAGAAAAGGCTGCCCTATAATTGCAGATGAGAAGTACGGAGGGTACAATCCAAAGGAGATACCATCAACAGTTCGTAACAGAGAACTGCTGGACGACGTACTCCGTATTGCCACACATCAGATGCTCCACGCGGAGACGCTCGGTTTCATTCACCCGATTACAGGTGCTGAAATGGAGTTCAACGAAGCACCGCCCCTGGAGTTCAGGCTGGTGATGAAACGTCTTGAAAAGGATATGAATGACTGATACAGCCTATTCGATCCTTCTCTTTTCAGGGCTCATTGCAGGCCCTGCTTCAGCATTTATTGTCGACATCAGGATACTTCCGTTCTATCTGCTATTTCCTGCAATCGGTCTCTGCTGTAAAGCCAGGAAGGGAACATTGAGAATTCTCCTCCTGGTCACTGCTCCAGCATTTGTTTTGCTGTGGGGAGCAGCTTCCGGCAACGATATCCTGATGGAAAGATCGCTGAGGTGGATAGCCGCTATTGCCGCGGGAGCATCCATGTCCGGTGCGCTGGGAACCTCAAGAGCTTCAGAGCTCCTGTTCACGGTCTCAAGAAGGGTGAGACTTGGAGGGCTTCCGGAGAGCCTCGCGATGGTAGTATCCCTTGCGGGCCCTTTCTCAGAGAGGATAAAAGCGGTATTCATGGAAAGCAGAAAGAACGGCAGGAGTTTCGGTGATTCTCTTACCACTGCGCTCTCTTCAGTTAACGAGATCGAACTTATGGAGAAAGGCAGCATGAGCAGGCAGAACATACTTTCATCAATGGCGGCATGTCTGGCCTGGCTGGTTCTTCTGGCCGGTATCATGCAGGTTTTGTGAATCATGAGTGTTATCAGGATAAAAATGCTGATTGAGTACGATGGAACCGATTTCTCCGGATGGCAGCTTCAACCTGAAGCAAGAACCGTACAGGGGGATATTGAGGCCATCCTCGAAAAACTCTGCGGAAGAAGGATTGCCATAACAGGATCAGGCAGAACCGATGCGGGAGTGCATGCCCTGGGACAGGTTGCACATGCCGACATAGGGATTGATAAACTGGAGAGGATAAAAACAGGTTTACCTGTCATGCTTCCCGATGATATAGCAGTAACCGAAGTGGAGAAGATTGATAGTTCCTTTCATGCAAGATTCCGGGCGATCTCAAGACTTTACAGCTACCGGATTGAAAAGAATAGACACCCACTCAGGAACCGTTACTGCCATACACTCATGCGCGAACTTGTTACGGCTGATATGCAGAAAGCCGCTGAACTCTCAATTGGTGAAAACGACTGGATGGCGATGGCAAAGGAAGGAAGCGGCAATGCCGATTGGATCGTAAATGTCATAAACACGGATGTCATTGATGATGAGTCAGGCTGGACATTCCTTATTCGTGCCAACAGGTTTCTCAGAGGAATGGTAAGGATCTGGGCCGGAACACTGGTTAGTATCGGTTCCGGAACAGCTCAACCTGAGCTTATAACCAAGCTTCTTGAGACAAAAGATCGTGAGAAGGCCGGATCATCACTGCCGGGCAAAGGGCTGACACTAATGGAGGTGAAGTACAATTGAGTACTGATTTCGACAGAGAGAAGCTTAAACTGAAAACCCTGTCTGAGCGAAAAAGCAAGGTTGATTCCAGATTACTATTGAGGAATCCTCAAAATAAGGAAACTGTTGAATTCGTCAGATCACTGCCGGATACACTCGCGGTAAAGGATATGAAGAAACTCGCCAGGGCCATAATTAAAGCAAAAAACACAGGGGCTTCAAGGATTTTCATGTACGGGGGCCATGTGATAAAATGCGGTCTCGGACCACTTCTTGTGAAGTGGCTCCAGAACGGTACTATCAACTGCCTTGCCACTAACGGTGCCGGCACCATCCATGATATTGAAATGGCCCTGTTCGGCGAAACATCAGAGGATGTTGAAGCGGGAATTAAGGACGGCAGCTTCGGCATGTGGCAGGAAACAGGAGAGGTTTATTCTAAAGCGATCAACACAGCTTATATCAATAACCTCGGGCTTGGCGAAGCCCTCGGCAATGAAATCATCCAGAGGGAAGGTAATACTGCAATAAGCCCCCTTGCCGCAGCATGCGAAGCGGGCATTCCTTTGACCGTGCATCCTGCCCTGGGAGGAGATATCATCCATCCATATCCATCAGTGAGCTGGGAAAAACTCGCAAAGGGTGCGGAGAAGGATTTTGATCTGTTAGGGGAGAGGATTACACAATTGACTTCGGGAGTAGTCATCAACGCGGGCTCAGCTGTGGTCATGCCCGAAGTATTCCTGAAACTCCTGACATCAGCAATTAACCTTGGTTACGACATTAGTGATATTACAGCCGCAAGCTTTGATATGATAAGGCAGTACAGGCCCTTGAACAATGTAGTCTTCAGGCCAACCAGAGCTCTGGGAGGAGAACAGATAGTTCTTACCGGTCATCATGAACTGATGCTCCCGCTGCTTGATATATTCCTGGAAGCAGAGGAGGGTGGTAATGTATAAAGTAATACTATTCCTGATTCCCGTTCTGATTCTCTCCGCGTGTGGTGATACCACGGTAACACCGGACAATACCGATCAGATCACCGAAACGGGACCCATTGATCCCTACGGTGACCCTCCCGGTTACACGGGAGATCCCTTTGAGGATTTTCCCGAAGTTATCGGTATGAGCATACCCGGCGAAGAAGTCCCCATTGAATACGAGGAAGAGATCCTATCAGGAACCCATTTCACAGTTCAGATATCAGCGGCAACAAACGAAGAAACCGCACAGCGCCTGGCGGAATCGGTTTCCACAGAGATTAATTATCCCGTGTTCATCGATCATGAGAGTGGATACTGGAAAGTCAGAGTTGGCGCCTTCCCCGCAAGGACAGATGCCACCGATTACTCCCAGGTTCTTGTGAATATGGGCTTCACTGACGCCTGGGTCACAACGAGAGAACCTTGACCTTGACAAAAGAGCCTCTAATTGCGATATATCCAACCGCTCCGGAAACGGAGTATGTATAGAAAAACAGCGCCTAATAATTAGAAATGACTGGCGCGAAGAAATATTTTGTAGGGCAATCGAGCATTGCGAGATTCCCCACTCTTACGGGAGTGCAAGAAGTTGCAGAGTGGGCAATCTTTTATTTTCGAGATTCCCCATTCTTACTGGAGCTAAGAAATAAACTTGCGCGGGAAACCGAACATTTGTGAGGTTCCCCGCTCTTACGAGAGTGCAAGAAGTTTCAGAGTGGGCAACCGACTGGTTCGGTTCCCCGCTCTTACGAGAGTGCAAGAAGTTTCAGAGTGGGCAACCGACTGGTTCGGTTCCCCGCTCGATCAAGAGCGTTAGCAACATTACCGAGCGGGAATAGCTCAGTTGGTAGAGCCCTACCTTGCCAAGGTAGCTGTCGCGGGTTCAAGTCCCGTTTCCCGCTCCAAGTATAAAAGAGAGTAACCAATTTTAAGGGTTGCTCTCTTTTGTTTGGCTAACGCTGGGATTTCGACAAGTTATTCTCTCAAGTTCTCCATATCCCGCTCCATGTTATGAAGGTGGACAGCATATTATTGCTGTCCGCCTTCTACTATTTTACGCGGGGACGTCGGCAGGTTAATTCACAAGGTTCTCGTATCCCGCTCCATTTCGCTTTCACGTTAATGTAACAGCAACATATCAATGGCATCGTAATGATAGTGTGCATATGTTTACACACACTTGTCAAAACATATCAACTTGACAGTTAGATAACATGATTAATATGATATTGATTGATAAGTACATAATGCAAGCATCGAGATATGTTGCTGTTTCATAATTATTGTTGAAATTGTATATGTGGAAATCCGGGATATTCAAGTGAGGGGTTGTCAATGAAATATACTGTAATAGTTGCTGTTTGTTTCTTTGCACTGCTTGGTTGCGGCGATGAAGAGAACAGCGTTACAGAAACCAATGATCGAATTGTTCCAGTTGATACGCTTGTAATAGCAATGCAGATAGGAACTGATTACGGTGATTCCACGAATACCTTCGGCATGATTTGTGATGCTGCCATAGATAAT
>JAIOSX010000369.1 GCA_021107345.1 Candidatus Aegiribacteria sp. | reverse complement strand
GTACATTGATGGCAGGGCCGGAATAGAGGAAAGCTGGGGCCGGTCCGATCCCTGCACCCATCCTGTAGATACCGGCGAACAGCGGAAGCACAGTGCATGAGCATACGGCAAGTATGCTGCCGGATACAGAGGCAACTCCATAAGCCACAATTTTCTTTGCCTGTGCTCCGAGGTACTTCATTACGGATTCCTGGCTCAGGAATACCGATATCGCTCCTGCAATGAAAAAAGCAGGAAGCAGACAGGTCAGCACATGCTCTCGAGCGTAATCCCTCAGGAGATAAAGCGCTTCGAACACAGCATTGTCGAAACGATTCCATCCCACCGGTAGAAAATACGCGACCACGAAGAAACCAAGCATGTAACAAAGGGAGTTTCTATCCTTCTTCCAATTCATCAATCTTCGCATGAATCAGAACAACATGTATCTATGTACTCATCATCGCTGTTCAGAACCTTCTCGACACAGTCGAAGAAGTTCAGAACACATGGAGTTCGCAATCGATACAAAACCTGATTTCCGTTCTTCCTGCATGATACTATCCCGGCATGACGAAGGATCAGAAGGTGTCGGGATACGGTGGAAATATCAAGATCGATCAGTTCCGTAAGAGCCCCAACAGTTTTCTCATTCCTTGATAGTTCATCGACCAGCACCAGACGGGCCGCGTTAGCCATAGCTTTGATTATTTCAGCGCGCTTTTCGAACCTCGTCATATCTATTGTCATTGTGATTCCTTCTGTTACTTGCATATTTGTACAATATTACAAATACTATTGACAGTCAAGCAGCCTAATTGCCTGACATTCGGGATATGACTCTTACATGAAAGGAAACTCAGATGAGAATCTGAAGAAAAAGCATGGAATCTTCTGTTCTTATGTGTATAGTCTACGCAGATCCAATTCTGATGGTTATTCCGATTCAAGGAGGACAATATGGTTAACATGGAGTCAAATGAGATCTGGCGAGATCTTCAATCATATGATCAGTTATATGCAGGCAAGCTGAGTTCCTTTTACAAAGAGGCTGAAAATCTGGCACCTGTCATTTGGCCCGGCATGAAGCTTTGTCCTGTCTGCATTTTCAGACAGGGTGGACCTGCATTTCTTCACAAGCATCCGTCCCCTCCAGAATCGTTTATTCATATTGGGGATGATGTATGGATGGGAGAGCAGGCTGAACTGCAGCTGTTTGGCGGGACGCAGGCAGACATTAACGGTACACTTACTGCAATCAACTACTATGACCGCTGCTGGCTTGTAGAATCATTCTATGCTGAACTGTTTCATGAGATGCACCATGTATACCAGCGTAATCATATGACCTCGTTGAGGACTGACAATACTGCCCTGTTAGTTACATATCCTGAGGATGTTGAAAACGACGCGCTCAAGCTCTTCGAGAACCGGCTTCTTCTTCAGATGGCACTGAATGGCAATCCTCAGCCCACCGGAGAGATGTTAAACCTGCTCTTCTCCTGCAGGGAGAAAAGAAAAGGGATAATAGGGAATGAATACATGGAAACGGAAAAACTGGCGGAATCTGTTGAAGGACCGGCAACCTATTGCCAGTACAAATATCTTCAGTCCAGAGCGGCAAAAGCATGGGACAGAACTCTGTTTGCAGTTTCAAAACAGGCAGATTTCCTCTCGGAATTGAGTAAACTGTCATTTGGCAGGAGAAATCTCCGACTTCGTTTATTAATGACAGGACTGGCTCAATGTTTGATCCTGGACAATAATAACATCCCTGACTGGGAGCAGGAGTATTTTGATAGCGATGTCCTCTTAAACGATTTTCTATTTTCAAGGTTTCCCGTAAAACAGGTTGCCATTCCTGATATTGATCACCTTAGAGCTTATTCATCCTACCACTTGAAGAATGAAAAGGAAGAACATCAGAAACACCTGCATGAATTCAGAAACCAGAACGGGATTTGCGTTGAAATTGCGTTTAAAGGAATTCCGGAATGCAGGGGAATCGATCCTATGAACATTGAATCGGTGGACGAAAACACACTCATTCACAACACAATGCTGAAACTGGGCAAGGCTGACAATTACCTTTCCTTTCTAACCGGCGGAGTGATATCTGAAATAATTGATGATCTCTGGCAGGTTTCATCAGTAACGTTTTTCCTGTTATCCAGAGAGCAGCTAAAAACAGAGAACGGTACAGTCATCGTTAATCTGGGCGGCCGCCAGTTGAACTGGCGTGGCGAAATAGTGAATGAATCGGAACGTATTATCTCACTTGAATTGGAATAGGCTTCCCTCGGGATTCACATGGAATATTACATTCTGATGTGTGTATAATTGATACATATTGATGGAGGTTTACCTTATGGTTTTCATGATTCTTGTAATTTTGTCCGGTTCATGGATAACTGACGCAACAGCAGAAACTGTATTAGTACATGAATGGGGAGTTGTTTTGATAGATGAGGCTATCCCGATGGTTCGGGGGGCGCAACGGGGTTACCTGGATGAGAACGGTACGCTGCAGCCCTATTACTCAATGATTGTTGATGCTCCGGTAATATGGTTCCATGGCCCCGAATTCACAGGTACTCTTACGGTGGAAGTGCAGAATGGTTACTTTTCCCTTCTTATTCCCCTTCCTGTTTCTTCTTCCACCTGCGACGAAACCATACCCGTCTTTCTTGATGAAGAGAACTATCTTGCTGTATGGGAGGACCTGAGTTTTACCTATGAATATGTCATGACCGTTGACAGGCCCGTTGACGTCGATGGTATTCCTGGTGAAAGCGCTGAAGAAGGTTTCCAGTGGGCCATGCCGTTATGGCGGAGGGTCCAGGCGCTGACAGTCACATACGAAGCCGCATCTTATATTGACCGATTTATCTATTACGAATGTTCCGCATCCAACCTGTTTGAAGAGCATGATCCTCTTGGGAATTGCGAATGCAATGCGATGGTGTTTTATGAAGAGAATGGAGAACTTGCAGCTGACCTTGTGGCCGATCCTGCAAATAGAACTTCCACAGAATCATCTCTTTCATCCGAGCGGATCGTGGATATCCTTTCAGACTGGGGTGGTAATGAATTTCAGGAAGATGAAATCAAGGCCCTGTGGAAAACCTGGGAACCAAGTCTTCGAACGAGATGCATGCTTTACGGAGAGACTATAGTCCTCTTCCCGCTCACGGATGAACAGGTTGAATCTATCAGTACGATCGAACTGCAGACTGACCAGGGTTACAATGTGGAATACTCCCGATTGTTCCTGGTGTTATGTCAAGTGTCAGATGTTGTATAATTGCGAAGTTATTTGGTGTTTCTGCAAGGCGCGGATGATGGCGCATAGCAGGGCTATGTAACTGAATCCGCAACGCCGCAGGAGCGTCAAAGAACGAGTAGGATACATCATTTGATGCTTGACATGACACTAGCCATGGGGAGCATATAGAAAATCAGGGATTCTGAATTCAACCTGCCCTCAAAATCAGATAGAGGCTATGCAGCATTCTTCTTTATTGATATACGGTTTGTTATCAAGTTTTGCATCACATTTTGGAGGGTATTATGAAATTTTTGATAATTGCAGTCCTGTTCCTGTTATTATCCTTTCTCAGCTGTGCAGGCTCACCTGAACCTTCAGCCATTACATTCGAACCCCCTCCTGATCCGGGTCTCGACATGTACAGAAACGCTTTTTTCACCCCTGACTGGCGTCTTATCCCGCAAAATCAGATCTCATGGGAAACAGCCATGCATATTCCCTCTGTGGGTATCTCATATGACCCACAGGGGCGAATCACCGAAGCCGCTGGTTTCTGGAGGGGAAGAAGGAGTGATAATGTTC
>JAIOSX010000128.1 GCA_021107345.1 Candidatus Aegiribacteria sp. | reverse complement strand
CTGCAAATACCTTGCTTTCCCTTTCCGTATCCCATAATGCAGCAAGAGAAATTATCTGAACTGCATTCAGCCTTCCGTTAGCGAATGCTCTTCTTGCGAATTCGCCTGGTTCGGCTCTTCTTGCTCCCATTTTTATTAATATTTCTATTATTGTCCTGATTGATCCTGGAATTCCATGACATATGATCTCTACCATTTCCTCACCGGTAAAGCTTCTTCCTTCCGGCCACGATATAGCCACCACTTCATCAACAGATCGACCTCTTTCAAAAACTCTTCCGACCGATCGACGCATTCCCCTCAATCGGTTCTTTTCAAGTGACATTATGGTTTCTAAAAGCTCAAACGATCCTTTTCCGCTCACTCTTATTACAGAAAGAGCGGATGTTCCCTCCGGTGTTGCAACGGCACAGATTATTTCAGGTGATATTAAATCCATGTCTTACTCTTCCATGCAAAACATGTCTTTCGGAAATAATCATTTCTTGACCGTCTCAAGTTTCTTCTTGATAAGCTGCTGCTGCCAGATCGTCAGCAGGCTGTTCGTAAACCAGTACATTGTAAGCCCTGCCGGGAATCTCATGAATAGGAATGTCATGAATATCGGCATCATGTACATCATACCCTTCTGGTTCTGATCGGTCATTGTCATTTTCTGCTGCAGGAACATCGCTATTCCCATAAGAAGTGCAAGTATTCCAATACCATGAAGCCCTAACACCGGCGACTTTAATGGGATCAGTATTTCCGGTTTTGACAGATCGTTAATCCATAATATGAATGGGGCTCCTCTAAGTTGAACCGAATTTGCAAGAACACGGTATAGAGCAAAGAATACTGGCATCTGCATAATAAGCGGAAGGCATCCTCCTAGCGGGTTCACACCCTCTTCTCTGTATAGTTTCTGCATTGCGCTCTGCAGTGCCTTCGGATCGTTCTTATACTTTTCCTGCAGTTCTTTCATTTTTGGCTGCACCTGTTTAAGCATTGCCATCGATTTGAAACTCTTTGTTGTAAGCGGCATGAGAACAACTTTAAGCACTACTGCGAGCAGTATAATCTTGATTCCCCAGTTGCTGACGAATGCAAGTACTGACGTACAGAACCAGAACAGCAGTCGTCCAATATCCCTTATTATCGGCCATCCGAAGTCAACCAGTCTGTGGGTATCCCTGCCCAGTGCTCTCATTCTTCCGTAATCAAGTGGGCCTGCATATATAAATATCCTGTTGTCCTGTAATCCTATTGATGGAGATTCGTCTTCTTCCGATGCGTACAGATATCCATATGCTCTATCATATGATTGCGGCATCATTATAATCGCGAAGTACTGCGATCTTGCTGCTATCCACTCTACATTACCTACCTGTGCATCCTCTGTAATACTATTCGAACCCTTGTCTTTTACCTTCTCTGCGTTCCACTGTGCCTTGAAATATCTTGAAACATTGGAATTCATTTCGCTTACCGGCAGTATTCCGGCGTTCAGCACTGCTATTTCATCAAATCCTTCTGTTTCATAAAGGAAACCGTACATTCCCGGCGTAAATGTATATCTTATTTCGCCTTCGCCAGAAGGGTCATTAAACACCAGTGTCTCTGGAGTGTCATTAATAAGAAGAGTGTCTTCCGTTGAAGTTTCGAATAGCGTGCTATTCCGAATCCAGCTGTTTCCGTCGAAGTTTATGCATTCTCCGCTTCCGGTTCCCGGCATATCCTCGTATTGTGGTAGTTTCCATCCTGTTACGGTTCCACCTGCTGTTGATATGTCTGCCTCAACAATTATCTTATCGCCATCAAATACTATTACTTTAATTACCCTTTCATCAGGTAATACAACTTCCATATCTGTGTTGTGCACTTTGCTGGAAACTATTTCATTACTTTCTTTGCCTGTAGATATAGAATCCTCTACCATCTGCTGCTGTTCCTGCTGTACATACTCTATTGTCTGCTGCGTATTTTGTGTACTATCAGATGTTGTAGAATTCCCCATAAACTGCCAGCTAATAAACAGTACTGCCGCCATTAAAACAGCGGCGATAAGTAGTCTTTTTTGATCACTCATTTACGGCTCTCCCATTCTTCCGGAACAGGATCGTATCCGCCTTCTCTGAATGGATGGCATCTGAGAAGACGCAATATTGCTAGTCTTAATCCCTTGATGACTCCGTACCTCCTTATAGCGGCTTCTGCATAAACACTGCATGTTGGTGTATATATGCAGCTCGACGGAAACAATGGCGATATGAATTTCCTGTATCCCTTAATTGTACATACGAGTAAAGACTCCGTTGCTTTTCTTATTCTGCAGTCTTTTTGACTCATCGATTATTTCTTTTCAGCAGTTATCGTTTCTTATTATGGACATCAGTTTCATAAAATCCTCACGGATATCCACCCATCTTGCATCCTTCAGCTTTCCAGCCGGCAATATAACTATATCCACTCCGACCCTTTTACCGTTCTGTCGGTTCAGTCCCTTAATTCTTCTTCTCATAAGATTTCTTTTAACTGCGTTTCCGCTTTTCGCGGAAAGTGAAAACCCCAGGCGTATATTGCCCAGGGTATTCTTTGTATACACTGCCCTGAATGATACACCCCTGAAAGCTCTACCTTTCCTGAAAACTCTTCTGAACTGGTAACCTTTCTTCAGGGTTCTCTCTATCTGTCTTAGGGAATCAATTTCTTTCTTCCCTTTTTTCTCCTGGCACTGATTGTTCTTCTGCCGCTCTTCGTCGACATTCTTTTCCGAAATCCGTGTCTTCTTGCCTTCGACAGGTTGCTTGGCTGAAAGGTTCTTTTCATTAATCATCACTCTTTCCTGAAAACTCGCCTTGACGACGCCTTGATTACTGTATCAGTTTCAACAATCAGGTAAATATCTATCTCTGGAGTCAACGATTGTGGAAGTTAGCCAATATAATCATTTATGTCAAGTATTTGTGTCAGCTCCTTATATATGCCATAAGGTTTTCAACAGAGAGTATGCTTCCGGGCATTCTCGTTTTTTAATTTGTTATATTTCATTAAGTTACCCTGTATGCTGATTGTTGATATCCCTGTGGATAAATACCGTTGTTTGCTGCATGCTATTGCTTTAGGCCCACGTTATTGATTGGAATGCTTATGGAACTTTTAAATCCTTCAGACTTATGGAACCGCTGTCTTCTTGAGGCAGAGAACAGACTGGAATCAACCGAATTCGAAGCATGGTTGAAGAATTCAAACTACGAAGACATCAACGGTACAAGACTTGTTATAAGGTTCAGAAACACATTTGTCGCCGGACATGTTAAATCCCGTTTCGGAAACATGCTGGAGGATATTATCCGGGATATTTCCGGAATGAGCGAACTGGCTCTTCAATTTATTGGTGATCCTGCTGAACCCGGCCCTTCCAGTAGCGAAACACTTACTCCTAGCAGAGAACCTTCTTCTGCCAACTTATCTTTTCTCCGCTCAAACTATACGTTCGATCATTTCGTCGTGGGCCCCAGCAACCAGCTTGCCCATGCAGGAGCTCTTGCTGTCAGTCGTGAAGTTGGTTCTACCAATTACAATCCTCTTTTCATCTACGGCGGGGTCGGCCTTGGTAAAACTCACCTTATCCAGGCTATAGCTCATCACCTTAGACACGAGGGTTCAAATAGAACTTTCAGATACATTTCTACAGAACTTCTTGTTGAAACATTTATTAAATGCGTGCTGCAGAATGACTACACTTCTTTCAGGAAGCTTTTCCATGGTATCGACTACTTTCTCATGGATGACGTACAATTCCTCAAAGGTAAAGTTGAAACTCAAGAAGCGTTCTTTCACCGTTTCAATGAGCTTCACCAGCAAGGTAAACAAATTGTCCTTACCTCGGATAGACCACCACACGAGCTTCCTGATCTTCCTGAAAGATTGATCAGTCGTTTCCAGTCCGGTCTTGTTGCCGATATTAAGCCTCCCGAATACGAAACCCGTCTTGCAATACTGCAGCTTCTTGTAAGAGACGAGGAACTTGATGTTAATCTTGATGTTCTTGATTTTATTGCATCTTCTATAAGAAAGAACGTCAGACAGCTTTCCGGTGTAATTCACAGACTTGCTGCAATGTCCAGGCTTACAGGATGCAATGTAGACATGGATCTTGCTCAGAAGGAGATACGTTCTTCTCTTGGAACTATTACAAGAAGGCTCACTCCTGGCAATATTACGTCTATTGTTGCCGAAAGCTTTGATGTTTCTCCCAGTCAGCTCAAGGGTAAGCAAAGAAAGCGTAGTATTCTTGTTCCAAGACAGATAGCCATGTCAATTATTAGAGAACTAACTTCCATGTCTCTTATGGAGATAGGTTCTTTCTTTTCTGGAAGAGACCATTCTACAGTACTTAACTCTATAGACAGGATAAAAGAACTAATGGAAAAAGATCCTGAACTTGAAAGAAAGATCGAGGAAATCAAACGTAAACTTGTTTCAATCTAAACGTGTTATCATCCCTTCTATATGCCATGCAAAACTTCCTTCTTACGAATGTATACAATTCTCTTCTGTGCAAAATTACTATTTCATTAAAGTATTATCAACAATTCTTCCACACGTTCAATACGCTCATATCTTTTTCGCATGTGACATGTCCACATATCCACATGTATAATAACTATCATTATTGTTCTAAAATTACTGTATTCATAAAGCTGGAGGAAATCTCATGATTAAACTTCTTGTCAATCATTCCGACTTACTTAAAGGTCTTAATTGTGTTGCTACAGCCCTCCCAACAAGAAGCAGTCTTCCTTATCTCACTAATGTTCTTCTTGAAACAGAAGGAGAAACCCTTCGTTTATCTGCAACAGATCTTGATACCACAGTTATTACTACAATTCCTGCATCCGTAACTACTACTGGTTCAATAACACTTCCAGGCAAAAAACTACACGAAATAGTCCGTGAGCTGTCTGAAGAAGAAGTTCGTTTGAGCGGTACAGGTAATAGAATAACAATAAGCTGTGGACAGGGTTCTTTTACGCTGAGCGGTAACTCAAGCGAACAGTTCCCAACTCTTCCATCAAAAAGTGGTGTTGAGCCAGCATCGGTTCCTGCAGGTGTTCTTTCTGACGCGATAAGAAAAACTTCTTATGCAGTTGCAAGAGATGATTACAGAGCAACGCTTAACGGAGCTCTTCTTGATATTGATGAAAACGGATTTGAGATGGTCGCAACCGATGGTCACAGACTCAGCTGTATTACCATTGGAAGTATATCCTCACCTGTTAATATTCATGCTCTTGTTACGCAGAAGGCACTCAATCTTTTTGCAAAACTATCCTCAAAAGATGATGTTCTTATAAGATTCAAAGGATCGCAAATATCTTTTGAGTTCGGAGATACAATAATTTTCAGCAGAACTATCGATGGCGAATACCCACCTTATAGAAAGGTTATACCGCAGGATAATGACTGTATTCTGTCTACAGACAGAGAAGATCTGATATCAGTTCTGCGAAGGGTAAAGACAATGGCAAATCCCACAACACATCAGATAAAATTCTCACTTGAAAATGATAAAGTTCTCGTTCATTCTGAAAGTGCTGATGCTGGAGATGCTCAGGAGGACCTTACAGCAATATATAAGGGAAGGCCGTTCCATATAGGTTTCAATGGAAATTTTCTAATGGAAATACTTCGAAACATGAACTGTGAAAAAGTTTCTCTGAAAATGAAAGACAGCAATACAGCTGTTGTGATCACGGATGAGGAGGAATCTGATGGTACCGATTCCTACCTTGCGCTTATCATGCCGGTCAAATTGTCAAAGGTAACAGAAGAGTAGTATCAGGATTACATTGAGGAATATTAACAGCCTGATACCTGATGTACTTGACAATTTTCAACTGGACGGGTATCAGAAAAGGAACAGGGTCTTAATGATGTGGGAAAACATCGTTGGAGAGGAATTATCCGCTTTCGCAAGGCCTGCAGGTTTCGAGGGATCCGTTCTCATGCTTAAAGTAATTCACCCGGCAGCATCAATGGAGATCGGATTGAGAAAGAGAGAAATACTGATAAAACTGAATTCAGTATGGGATGAAGAACTCTTTACTGATTTAAAAACAGTATAGCTATGAAAGACGGAAGGTAAACAGTTTGACCGGTAATGAAAAAAGCTATGACGCGAACTCGATAAAAGTTCTCAAGGGTCTTGAACACGTCAGAAAAAGACCGAGTATGTATATCGGTTCAACTTCACAGACAGGTCTTCATCACCTGGTCTGGGAGGTTGTGGATAACAGTATTGACGAGGCTCAGTCAGGTTACTGTACTAAAATAGATGTGATTCTGCACGACGACGGCTCTATTTCCGTTAACGACAACGGACGCGGAATTCCTATTGAGATGCACGAGAGCGGCAAAACAGCTCTAGAAGTAGTTATGACAACCCTGCATGCGGGAGGAAAATTTGATAACACGGCTTACAAAACATCAGGAGGACTTCATGGTGTTGGAGTGAGCGTGGTTAATGCTTTATCCCTGTGGTTGACTGTAGAGGTTCACAAGGGCGGGAACATATTTCAACAGAGTTTCCTTCGCGGTGTACCGGAAGGGCCTCAGGAGAATACAGGCAAAACGGATCTCACAGGGACAAAAATAAGATTTATGCCTGATTACAAGGAGATTTTCGAAACGTCCATACTGAATTTCGAAACTTTGTCAGGCAGGCTTCGTGAACTCGCATATCTCAACAACGGGTTGAAGCTTAATATTACCGATAATAGAAAAGTAAACGCTGAAAGGCTTGAAGAGTTCTGCTTCGAAGGCGGTCTGAGTTCATTTGTATCTTACATAAACGAAGCTCATACAACGCTTCATGATCCCGTGAGGATAAGTGGAGAGTTTGAACTTGATGAAGACGGGCTTATAATTATCGATGTAGCACTACAATACAATAAAGCCTTCCAGGAGGATATTTTCTCTTTTGTGAATAACATCAACACAATTGATGGTGGAACACATCTGTCGGGAATGAAATCGGCTCTCACCAGAACGCTGAATGAATATGCTTCATCCAGCAACCTCTTCAACAGTAAGGATGATACTTTCTCAGGAAGTGATGTAAGAGAAGGCCTGGCAGCTGTTATAAGCGTTAAAATTCCCGACCCTCAGTTCGAGGGACAGACAAAATCCAGGCTTGGAAACAGAAGCGTCCAGGGAGCTGTTCTTTCCCATGTCAGCAAGGGGATATCAACTTTCCTTGAAGAGAACCCTTCAATCGCAAGAAACATCATTCAAAAATGCCTTCTTAACCACAGCTCCCGACAGGCCGCAAAAAAAGCAAGGGAACTTACAAGACGAAAATCTGCACTTGAAACCGCAGCTCTACCAGGAAAACTTGCTGATTGTTCCGTGAACAATCCGGAGGAGGCTGAGCTTTTCATTGTAGAGGGTAATTCAGCCGGGGGCTCGGCAAAACAGGGCCGCAACAGGCACTTCCAGGCAATCCTTCCTCTCCGGGGAAAGATCATAAATGTAGAGAAAGCACACCTTGCAAGGGTTTTGAAGAACAACGAAATAAGGACTATCATCACAGCCGCAGGAACCGGTATCGAAGAGGATTTTGATATCAGCAACCTCAGGTACCATAAAATAATTATCATGACAGATGCTGACGTTGACGGATCCCACATAAGAACCCTGCTGCTCACATTTTTTTACAGACATATGATCGAACTTATAGAAAATGGATATATCTACATTGCTCAACCTCCGCTGTACCTTTTAAGGAAGGGGAGCGCCAAAAAGTACGCATACAATGAAGCAGAGAGAATAAAAATCGCTGAGGAATTCGGCAATACTGGCATCACTATGCAGAGGTACAAAGGACTTGGCGAAATGAACCCGGACCAGTTATGGGCAACAACGATGGATCCCGACACTCGGGTTCTACTGAAGATAAGACTTGAGAATGCAATGGAGGCCAGCCATATTTTTTCCACTCTAATGGGAGATGATGTTGAACCAAGGCGTGAATTCATTCAGCAGCATGCCGCTGATGTAATGAATCTTGATGTATAGCATCCCTTTAAGTGGCGGAACAAAGGAACAACCTGTGAATAAACTAGAAAGAACCTCAGTATGACCGAAAAGCTTGAAGAAGACCAGTTGAGCAGCAGTCATATCGTTCAACCGGATATCATCGATATAGAAGAAGAAATGAAGCGCTCCTATATGGACTATTCCATGAGCGTAATAGTCTCAAGAGCACTGCCGGACGTAAGAGATGGTCTAAAACCGGTACATAGAAGAATTCTATATTCAATGTACGAACAGAAATTAACCTACAAACGAGCATACAGAAAATCTGCTACAGTTGTTGGTGATGTTCTGGGTAAATATCATCCTCACGGAGATTCCGCAGTCTACGACGCAATGGTTAGAATGGCACAGGATTTTTCTCTCCTGCACCCCCTTGTAGATGGACAGGGTAACTTCGGATCAATTGATGGTGATCCCGCTGCTGCATACAGATACACTGAAGCAAGGATGTCCAGGATAGGCGCGGAAATGCTTCGTGATATAGATAAGGAAACCGTTGATCTGGTTCCCAATTTCGATGATCGCCTGAAGGAACCGTCAATACTTCCCGCCGGAATACCTAACCTTCTTGTTAACGGTTCGTCAGGTATAGCAGTTGGAATGGCTACAAACATACCGCCACACAATCTTCGAGAGATAGTCAGTGCATGCTGCAGCATAATTGAGAACCCAGGTCTAACCGAAGAAGAGCTTTTCAGCATAGTTAAGGGGCCAGATTTCCCAACAGGCGGCATCATCATGGGAATGAGGGGTATCAGGGACTGCTACAGGACAGGAAGGGGATCTATCCGTGTGCGTGGCAGGGTCAATATTGAAGAGGCTCCAAGGGGCAGGGAAGCCATAATAATCACAGAGATCCCATACCAGGTGAACAAGACCAAACTCATAGAAAACATCGCTGAACTTGTGAAGCAGAAAAAGATCACATCCATAGCAGACCTCCGAGACGAGTCCGACAGAGAGGGAATGCGGATAGTTATAGTTCTGAAGAATGATGCGCTTTCGGAAGTAGTTCTGAACCAGCTTTACAAACATACAACCCTATCAAAAACATTCGGAGCCAACTGCCTTGCGCTCTGCAGCGGAAGACCACTCAGGCTTACATTGCGTGATTTCCTGGATCATTACATCGAGCACAGACACGATGTCGTTAAAAGACGGATTAAGTTCGACCTGGAGAAGGCGGAAGCGAGAACCCATATAGTGGAAGGCTTGCTGAAGGCGCAGGATTCAATCGAGGACATCATCAGGGTCATACGGGAATCCAGCAATACCGACGAAGCCAGATCCGCGCTTGTAGATGGGTTCGATTTCTCTGAGATCCAGGCCCAGGCGATACTTGATATGCGCCTTCGAAGACTCACCGGCCTTGAGCGGGATGAGCTGGAGAAAGAGTACAGCGAACTTAAAATCCTTCTTGCAGAACTCAGGGAACTAGCAGCAAGCAGACAGAAGAGGATGAAGATCGTTGCTGATGAACTTATGGTAGTTGCCCAGGAGTACAGTAGTGACCGTAAGACGGAAATCTTACCTTACGCTCCGGGAGAAATAGACATAGAGGATCTGATTCCCGACGATGAGATGGTAATCACCGTTTCGCGTGAGGGTTACATAAAAAGACTCTCATCGGATACGTACAAAATTCAGCACAGAGGCGGCAAGGGCATTACCGGAGCAAAGACCCGGGAAGAGGATGTCCTGGAACAGATATTCATTTCATCGAATCACAGTTATATCCTGTTTTTCACAAATCAGGGAAGGTGCTACTGGCTCAAGGTATACAGGATACCAGAAGCGGGCCGCATCAGCAAAGGAAAAGCGATAGTTAATCTTCTGGACCTTGAGCCGGAGGAAAGGCCTGTTGCCAACGTCTGCGTGAAGGAATTCGATAAGGACAGGTTCATAGTTATGGCAACCAGCAATGGGCTTGTGAAGAAAACACCTCTATCCAGTTACAGTCATCCGAGGAGAAATGGAATATGGGCCATCAAGCTTGATAACAACGCTGAACTGATTTCAGCCGCTCTTACAAACGGCAGCAGCCGGATATTCCTCGCCCTTGCAAGTGGTAAAGCAAACAGGTTTTCCGAGAAAGAAGTCCGTCCTACAGGCAGACACACAAGGGGTGTAAGAGGCATCAGGGTTAATGAGACAGACAGAGTGGTCGGCATGGTAGTCATGGAGAACCCCGGAAGCCTGCTTACTGTAACCGAGGGTGGATACGGCAAAAGGACCTCATCAGATGGGTACAGACTTACTCACAGGGGAAGCGGCGGAGTGATAAATATCCTCAATATTGATAGAAACGGTCCGGTCATTTCAATAATGCAGGTTTCCGAAGAAGATGAATTAATCCTTATCTCATCACTCGGAATGATTATAAGACTACCTGTTGAACAGATAAGGGAGATGGGACGGAGTACAATGGGAGTCAGACTGATGAACCTGCCCGATGAAGACAGGGTGGTGGACGCGGCTATTGTACATCCCGGTAATGATAACGCGGATCAGGGAGAATCGGAATAAACCTTCAGGAAAAAATACGGATTATTGAGGACTGGAGCCTGGAGAATCAACTCCGCTTCGTGAAACCTCCCGAAGTGGGAAAGGGTTTCAGTCTTCCGGGAAAAAAACTTGATACATCAATCGTTTCCCCTGAAACGAGAAACAGAGTCCTGTCAATACCTCTTTTTTCCTGGGAATGGAAAACCGCTGGAGAGGCTCTTGCATTTCTTCTTACGACGATAAAGGATAGCGATGTAGTCAAACTTCTTGAAAACCTGTCGAACATGCAAACGCCGCCTCCGATCATGGAAGACGCGGCGGTCAAATGGTTCTCAGCCCTTACCAACCTGCCGTCCGATGCAGTGGTTGTAGCGGTTCAGGAATTCTTCCATCTCAGCTGGGTTTGGAATCAGATAGGCCCGCGAACAGGGCTTGTGTTCGACGATCTCATTTCATTGTTATACAAGGTTTTTCTCGTTCTGGCGGAAACTCCTGGAGACCTTTCTCTTGCCGAAAACCTGATTCAGAAAGGCATCAAATGGCCTGAACGATTCGGTTTCATGCTTGAAAGAACGAAAATAGGCGGAGGCAATATCGTACGGGCTCTTAATCTGGCAACAGAAATAATGAATGATGCCCCTGCCATCATACACGAAACACTTATTGATTTCGCGGTTGAAACCGGATGGTATCTTCTCTCAGTTGAAGACATGCCGGTATGGAGATCGGTGGGAAGGAACGGGGAATCCCTCTACAAAAAAATGAGGGGTTTTTCAACCAATATAGAATCCATTCGTATTCTTTCAGGCTTTCTGGGAAAGCTTGAAGAGTCCGATGAACTGCAAGCACTGATAGAAGACGCATCGAAGAGAGTTGTCGTTGATCTGGTTGGAAGCCTTACGGAACAGGAGACGGAGGAAATTCTGGAAGGTGTTTCCGAACAGGCGAAAAAAGCTTTGAAAAGAAGAGCTGAGAGAAATATAGATTTTGATATCATAGATCTGCCTGTTACCGATAGCGGAACCTCATTTGAATACGGAAGAGCTATAGCTGAAATAATCCTGTTCTCCGGGGCGGGAAGAGCCTTCTATAATTGTTTTCGCGAAGCATATTCCATAGCAATAGAGACGAATGACAATAATCTTGTAATCTTGATATCAAGACTCGCACGCGAAAGAAGCGGAACCGATTACCTGGAGAGAAATAAAACCGAATTTTACATTGATTTCATTCCCATAGTACTGCGGTTTCTTAAAGACAAGGTCGGTGTTGTAGAGATCAAGCGTGTCGTTAATTCAGTTGGACGCCTGATGGACTCGATTCTTGGTCAGAAGGATCCAGAAACAGCAATAGAATCCATGAACACCTACCTTTCGGAAGCTAAGATCAGTTATGACAAACTACTGCCGACACTGATACTGCTGATCCGCTCAACTAAGAACGCCAGATTTCAGGACCTTATCTTAAAAACAGAGGTATTCGCAGATATCCTTGATCTGTTGAATGTCGTTTACAGGAAAAGACTGCTGGAAGGCGAACAGACAGAATGGCTTATACCACTGGCTGAGGATTCGATAGACACGTCACGGGTTATCAGGAGTGCTCTTGCAAAGATAAATGAAGAAAAATTACGTGGCAGATTCATGGATAAGGTAATTGCTCCTCTTCTGCAGGGAACGGATACGGATGATCCCATCTTTATCGAGCTTATCTCAACCGCTGTATCTACTTATAACAGAGAGATGAGCATAGATCAGCTGAGGAAAGAGGAGACATTACTACTCGGAAAACTGTTCAGGGCAGAGGACAGGAGCAAGGCTCTCAAGCAGACGATGGAAAACCTGCTCAGGATTCCGGGTATAGAGGAAAAGAAAGCAAACGATCTCATCTACTCCTCAAGAATGCTCTGCGATATTCTTTCCCAGCAGGCAGTCTGGATAGAGAAGACAGGACACAGGATCTTCAGCAAATTTCTTTCCTACGGACTTAAGTCTTTCGTAAACACTCTCGTGGAACACCCTGATATAGCCGAAAGAATAACAGGAAATTTTATGAGACTTATGATCGACACGATAATTCCCTCAAAAGAAACCGAGGACAGTGATGTGGCTCTATGGCAGCTGAAGACGGCTGCGCTGTATTTTGGGAAGACCATACCGCTGACGACCGAGCTTATTGCCGATAAGCCGGATGTTCTTATCCCTTACTTCATCGAGATCTCTGAACTTTCTGTGTCTTCAAAGTATGGGGAACCTGCGGGAGCTGCTTTTCTGTCATGGATGTCCCACAGGCTTGAATCGGAACTTATAAGTGAATTCGCCAGGAAATTGAACGAAGATACTCCATTCGCTGCATTCAAGGATAAATTCAATGCCCCGAATCTTATGGAGAAATGGCGCAGCATAAGAGAAGCATCCACTGAAATAATGAAGGACATGGTGGGATCACTTCAGATGCTTTCCAGTAATCCACTTTATCGTCAGATACTTTTACGTGAGGGGCGTAAACTTATAGAGGGTTTCATCGAGAATGGATGCAGTGAAATTATTTCAGGTTATTCAGGTCAGACCTCCCGCGGCGATATAGATGAACTTATGGAAATCGCAAAGGGTAATGATATCGTTGACATTTTTAGAACAATGGAAAACGACATTGATGAAAGCGCAGTCGGAAAGGTACCTGAAGAAGTAAAGAATTATTTCCTGGAGCATTCATGCCCTCCAGGTCAGAATGCATGCAGGTATTGGCGGAAAAATGTGTTTTCAACGCTTGAAAACGTTCTTATTGACATAATACTGCTTTGTGATGACAAAAGGAGCCTCGAAAAAATAGAGCATATGATAGATGATTTTGTAGAGATAATAGGATATCTGGGTGCTGATGATGATTTTAAACCAGATATAATTCTCACAGCACTTGAAAAATCTCTCTCAAGATCCGATGGTGGAAGGAAAATAACAGTTGATGCCGCTGTTAAGAATCTTGACAGGAATGTATATAAGTTGATGTGGCTCAGGAAAGCTACAAGGAAAGCAGCGGAATCAGTTGCCGGCTATATCCCAGGCAGGAAGATTTCAATCAGATTGTTCGACAGGATTTCAAGAGAAACGTCCGCTCAGAACCAGATACTTTTCATGAAGCATTTCGGAAGAATTTTTGCTTCCCTGGAAAGTGAGATCATGAGGAGAAAGTCGACCGAGATCAAATCAGTCAGATCCGTTCTGGAACATATCTGGATATTCAACCCCGATTCGGTAAAACCCGGGTCCGTGGTAGATACCGCAAGGGATGCCGTGGAAACAGTGACCCAGTTCTTCCTTGAAATTGAAGCCAGAACCGGTGCGGTCAGTGCGACTGAAGCCGGAGCAATAAGTCTTGGTATGCGCCGCAAGTACAGAGACAACGCAAACACCGTTGCAATTCTGATCAAATGGACGCAGGATTCGTCACGATCCGACCTCCTCGCCCTTGTTGAGGCGCACCAGCCGTTACTTGAAGCCGTCAGCAGGGACAGCGAGCTCATTCAGATGATAGACAACCTGTGGAGTATCGGTAAGGCAAGGCTTTATATAAGATCCCTTGCTGATAGGCCGGATAAACTGAAAATTCGTCTGGTCCGTTTAACCGGAGAAAGAGCGACGGGAAGCAATGGCGGAATTCACTACACCTAAATCAAAGAATCGATCTACCAAGAACATAGCAATTGTTTCTACCGGAGGAACAATTGAAATGATGCCGGGTCAAGGTGGTATTGACATCGCTGATCAGCATAATCCCCTTCCGATACAGGGAAATGTAGTTCCCCCCTTTGTTAACGTTGAACATATCAGATTCTGCAACGTTCCGAGCCCGGCAATCACACCTGAAATAATGGCCCGGCTCTGCCTTAAGCTGGAGGATCTTACCTTAAGTGGAAGGTACCACGGTATCGTGGTTACCCATGGAACAGATACGCTGGAGGAAAGCGCTTTTCTGGCCGACATTTACCTCAGGAAAGAAATTCCTGTTGTCTTTACCGCTGCTATGAGAAGCCAGTCCGAAATGGGCGTTGATGGACCCAGAAACGTAAGGGGGGCGCTGCTGACTGCTTCAAAACATGAAGTTCATGAGTTGGGGGTTACTATAGTTCTTAACGATGAAATTCACTCCGCCGGAAGGGTAACAAAAACATATACGAGTAACGTAAGCAGCTTCAAATCACCAGGCTACGGCCCGCTGGGGTTTGTTGACCAGGACAGAGTATTACTCCAGAGAAAGCCTCTGTGGAGGATAAAGCTGCCGGAGTGTAAACTTAAACTGGATGCAAGAGTAGGACTGGTAAAAACAGCTGCAGGGCTGGGAGCCAGAGAAATCAGATACTGCGCAGACTGTGGGGACAGGGCTCTGGTTGTGGAAGCCCTTGGAAGGGGAAACGTACCGCCCGAAGTTGCAGAAGCGGTGCAGTATGCGGTTGAGAGGGGAACAATAGTCTGTATAACAAGCAGATGTTATATAGGAAGGGTACTTGGAGTATATAATTATACCGGAGGAGGAGCAGACCTTGAGAAAAGAGGGGCTATTCTCGCAGGCGATATACAGGGGCACAAGCTCAGGCTTTTTCTGATGGCATCTCTTGGCGCAGGTCTGAATATGACTGATATCAGGAAAATACTGGAAAGGTTTTGATCATGAGTCTTAAGTTTGTTGACATACAAGAACCCTTTGCCTTAGTTTACCTTATACGGCATACGAACAGGCAGGCGTAAATGTCTGAAAAGGGTTTCACGGTAACGTTTATTTCAAACAAAGGTAAGAAGCTCCATCAGTTGAATATAAGCGGCTGGAAGCTCTATATTGCAAGGATTTGCATGGCGCTGATAGTATTGCTTTTATCGTTAGCCATAATAATTGTAGCATACGGTCTTTTGAACGCCGGTGAAACAGCAAAACTGAGAAGAGGGATGTTACAGTTGCAGGACTCCCTTATAACCAGAAGAAATATTGAAGTAAGGTTGGAGAGCTTAGAATACGAAATCCAGCAGCTGCACGAGTACAGGCAGAGGCTGGAAAACATTGCTGCAGGAATTCCCATACCGGAGGATTCGCTTGAGCAATAGCGGAAAAGAGGAAATCGAAAAACATGCCTAAAAAGGAATTACCCTCCACGATAGATTCCATTCTCGGCTCAGGGAGTCTATGCAAGGGTGCCATCAGAGTAGACGGCGGTCTTAGAATTGATGGTACCGTAGATGGAGAAGTTGTGGTTACCGGAACACTGACAGTCGGTCGTGAAGGCGTCATAACTGGAAATGTGACCGTAAGCCAGGCTGTTGTGGGCGGAAAGATCATGGGTGCTGTCAGAGCCGAGCATCAGCTGGAACTGCAGAGCGGTTCAAGTCTTGAGGGAGACATTTTTACACGATCTCTCATTATTGAGGACGGGGTTTTCTTCGAGGGATCATGCAAGATGAGTCCTGGCAACGATTCGGAGTCTTAATGTGGAAAATGTGGAAAAGTTTTGATATCTGTGGATAACTCCGCAATATATTGATATACAATAATTTATAAAATCACTTAAAGTAATTTCATAAGTAATATCCACAACAGACTTTGTTATGAAGGTATAGCGCGTGAGTTCTGTGCTGTATCTATGATTTATTCGAAAGGCTGGTAATAAATGTCAAAACTGGGAGAACTTCACAGTGAAGAAAAAAAAGCTCAGCTGGAGCTGGAAAAAGCTGAGAAGGAAGCCCATATGATACAGATGTCCATCCCGGATCTGCTGGACGAACAGAACAGAGAAAGAGATGAGCAGCTGAAGGAAATAGCCCGGCTTGCCGAGACTGAAGTTGAGAAGAAGATTGCCATGCTGTCAGAAAGCCTGGCAATCGAAACGAAGAAAAAACTCAGCCAGCTTGCAGAAAAGACAGAAATCCTTGAAAAGGCCGCGACAGAAAGCCTCAGGAAATACATCCTGAGAAGCGGGATGCAGGACAGATGAGTCTGGATGCGGTTTCCAAGATAGAGATTCTGTGCCATTCGCTCAGAAGGGAAATGGTTCTCAATACCATCGAAGCGTCTGGAAAGGTTCATCTCATCGATCTGTCTGAATTAGATGTTCATGAAGAAGAGAGCTTCCTCAAACCTGCCAGTTTGAATACAGAAGAACTTATTGAGGAAATTTCCAGCCTTGAAAAGGCGATTCTTTTTCTTCATGATGAGACCAAAGGTGAAGTTGAACCTCCCCGCTCATCTCCTCCTTCAATAAATGAAGAAGAGCTTATGCGTCTTCTGGAGGACAGGCGGTTACTTGAGGACGCCAGAAGAGCCTGGTTCGTGGCTGTTCAGAAAGCCAAGCTCGAGGGAGCGGAGAAAGAACTTCTGCAGGAAGAGGAATTCCTTTTATTCTGGCATGGCTTTCCTGTCCCCTTTGAAGAACTCCGTAGAAAAGGCAACTACCGTATGGTTGCTGGAATACTTGAAAAGGAAGCTATTGAGAAAGCGCATCTTCTTGAGAAAGAGATACAGCTGTTCCATCTTGAGGTAATCCATAGAGATAAAAAACTGGAGAAGGTGGTTGCCGTCACCCACGAATCAGTTACACGGGACGTAATGCAGGCTTTGGGAGAGCTTGGATTCTCGCAGCAGGATTTCGGGACGCGAACCGGAATGGTTCAGGAACAGCTGATCGAAGTCCTCAGGGAAATTGATCTTATTCGAAAAAGAATGACAGCGCTTCATAAAAGAGCTGTAAAACTCGCTTCGGAAATAGGCAGGTTCCGCACTCTTCTGGATGCGGCAGGTCTGCTTCTTGAGCGGAGGGCTGCAACCAGATCCGCATACTCAAGTTCACATGTTTACATGTTCAAAGCGTGGATACGTACGGATGACCTGAAGGATTTCACCGAAAGCATGGTGCAACTTGGAGAAGTTGCGATAGAGGAAATTGAACCGGAAGAGGGTGAAATACCACCTTCTCCCTTGACGGAAAAGACTCCGGCGGCACCCTATACTATACTTACCGATATGTACGGTCAGCCTACCAGACAAGACCCGGACCCGACACCTTTGATGGCACCGTTCTATGCTTTGTTCTTCGGAATCTGCATAGGTGATGCAGGTTACGGGATAGCGCTGGCGCTGGGCAGCGCCGCAGGATGGTATCTTGTTCGAAGAAGACACGGAAACCCGAGGCTGTTTCAATTGCTTTTTCAGGGGGGACTGGCCAGCATTCTCGTTGGTATTTTCCTTGGAGGTTGGTTCGGTATATCATTTGACAGCCTGCCGGAATTACTTCAGGCACCGGCAAATCTTCTGAACAGGATGCTTCCCGGGTATCAGCCCGGACAGTCCGGACAGGAAGGGTTTGGAGTATCCAAGCACTTCCTTTACCTGACTCTTGGGCTTGGACTTCTGCAGCTGACTGCGGGAATCATTATAAACCTTGTGAAACGATGGAAAGCGGGTGAGAGGTTCGCAGCGGTTGTTGATCAGTCCGGCTGGCTGCTTGCCACCGCGGGACTTTTTCCATGGCTGTTCAATCATTACCTGCTGAATGGAACTCTTTACGACATGAATGGCCCACTTGACAAAGTTTTCGTCTATATGCTGGCAGCGGGTTCCCTTCTGATATTCATCATGGGAGGGCGAGCGGCGAAGGGATTCGGGAAGGTTGGTCTTGGAGCTTATGCGTTGTACGGCATAGTCAATCTTCTTGGGGATGTGCTCTCTTATTCAAGACTTTTCGCCCTTGCACTTTCCAGCGCCATAATAGCGCAGGTTATCAACCAGATAGCAGGAATGCTGATGCACGATCTTGGAATTCCATTACTGGGAATCGTACTTGCTGTCGTCGTGGTTATAGGAGGGCATGCATTCAACATAGCAATGGCTGCCCTCAGCGGCTTCATTCATACGGCAAGACTTCAGTTTGTGGAATTCTTTGGAAAATTCTATGACGGAACCGGCGTACCGTTTAAACCCCTAAGATACGAACCTAAATACGTATACATTGAAAGAAAATAGAAACACAGCTCTTTGCGGAGTGAAGGGAGACAATAAGTGGAACAGCTCGTAGCATATATGGGAATAGCCCTGGCTTGCGCGCTAGCAGGGATAGGATCAGCCGTAGGAGTGGGAATAGCTGCACAGGCCAGCACCGGAGTAATGAGTGTAGATCCGGGTAAATTCGGAAAGCTCCTTCTTCTGTCAGCGTTGCCGGGAACACAGGGAATATACGGTTTTGTAATTGCCTTCCTTCTTCTTGGCAAAGTTACTTCAGGCATGGATATGCATGTCGCATGGCAGATATTCACAGCAGGCATTCCTATCGCTCTTGCCGGACTGTTCTCGGGTATTCACCAGGGAAAGGTATGCGCCGGTGGAGCCATGATGACGGCCAAGCAGCCGGATGATTCCGCAAAGTCGCTTATTCTGGCAGTTTTCGTTGAGTTTTACGCGATTCTGGGATTCCTTGTTTCATTCCTCATGCTTCAGGGCATAGGAGTCTAACGGATGTCTCTCGAAGCAATCCTTTCAAAGATACAGGGAGAGGCCGGGCAGAAGGCGGAGGCAATCAGGGAAGCGGCTGAGAAAAAGAAGACAGCAGCCCTCAAAGAGCATGCTGAAGAGTTGAAAGCAAAACATGGCAGGGATATTGAAAAAGTAAGATCCGTCATTGAAGAAGAACATAAGAGAAAAGAATTCCATGTTCGAAGGGAAGCGGCAAGGAAAATGATGGATGCCAGAAGGTCCATGATGGATGATGCAATCGGAAAAGCGTCAATCAATCTCGCTTCAGCTGGTGATGCCGAGTATCTTGAAATGATATCTTCCCTTCTCCTGGGCTGCGATCTGAGCGGAAGTGTGGAAGTTATAATATCCGCCACCGATGAGTCACGCATAACCTCCGGGTATCTGCAAAAACACTCGGTAGACGGTCGTGAATTCATCCTTTCCGAAGAAAGACACGACAAGACTGCGGGAGTGATATTCAAATCCGGCAAGATCAGCCAGAACGGAACCTTTCCAATGATTGCGGAGCTTGTCCATGAGGATATGATAATGATGCTTTCTGATCTTATTCCGCTTGAGAAGATCTGATACATGGAAGGCAGTTTCATTTATGCAAACGGCAGAATAAGCGGCGAAGAAACAACCCTTCTTGACCAGCGAATGTGGCAGATGCTCATATCTTCCAGTAACGAGCAGGAAGCTATGAGACTTCTCGGTGACACGTGGTATGGTGGCTTTATGCAGAGCCACTCTATGGAGGACTGTTTCATTAAAGCAATGGAATCAACTGAGGATGAGCTCGTAGAGCTTTCCGAAGATGAAAGGCTTGTAAGGGGTATCCTTCATCGCCGGGACGTGAGAAACGCAAGATATATATGGAAGAAGATTCTTTCAGGGGACGGTTCGGATGAAGAAATAGATGTTGAACGGTCCGGGCTGATAGAGACGGAGACCCTAAGGGAAGCTGTTAAATCCGTCGAATCCCGTGACGAACTTCCACCTCTTTTTCTGCAAACGCTGGAGGAACTTCTGGAAATTGACAGAGTCAGTACAGCTGAAGTGGACAGGAAAATGGACCGGCTTGCCGCAGCCGTTGAAAGTATTGAACTAACAGATATTAACTCGGATTTCAGAACATTCGTCATGACCAGCATTGAACAGAAGAATTTTCTTACAGCCTCCAGGTGCGGTATTGACGGTGTTTCCAGACAGGAAGTACGAAAATTGCTCCTTCCCGGGGGATATCATACAGAAGATGAAATAGCTGGTGCCTATCAGAGACGAATATTGCCCGATCTGCTCGCCGAAACACCGGGATTTGACGAAACAGGAACGGTATTCATTGAAGCCCTTGAGACAGGTTTCTTTTCAGGATTCGAGAGGGAATGTGACAGAATGTTGCTGGAACTGCTTGAAAAGGGAGCTTTTCCTGTCTTCGGTCCATCCCCGCTGGCTGCTTTCGTGATTAGACGGGAAATGGAAATAAGCCACCTCAGGCTACTTCTTGCCGCAAAATCCGCCGGTGTCAAAGAAGACAGGCTGAAGACGCGGCTGCCGCGTGGATAGGAGACGGGATGGCTGAAGGTAAAATAGCGTTCATAGGAGATGCAGACTCTGTACTCGGATTCCGAGCGCTGGGCGTGGAAACAATAGTTGCTGAGGACGCTGATGAGGCTCGGAAACAATTTTCAAGGCTTGTAAAGGAGAAGATCTCCATCATCATGATCACCGAAAACATGATAGACCATCTCCAGGAGCAAATAGATGAAACGGTTCATATGGCAATACCGTCGGTTGTTGTTCTTCCCGGTATAACAGGTACTCAGAGACGGGGAGAAGATACGATAAGGGAGCTTATCATAAGGGCAGTCGGTGTTGATCTCATGTCCGAGGAACAGAAGTGACGGGTTAATGAACCGTTAAAACCAGCAACCCACCGGAGGCACGGATGATAAGGGGAACGATAGACAAGATAGCAGGTCCGCTGGTTGTTGCGGACGGAATGAAGGATGCCAGGATGTACGACCTGGTATATGTATCAGATTACAATTTGATAGGCGAAATAATCGAGCTTAAGGGCGACAAGGCATCGATTCAGGTCTACGAGGAAACCGGCGGCCTGAAGCCTGGCGATCCTGTGACAGCTACCGGAAAACCCCTTTCGGTCGAACTTGGACCCGGACTTGTAACTGCCATATATGACGGGATTCAGCGGCCCCTTGATGAAATACGCAAGGAGGCTGGTGACTGGATTACCCGGGGAATCAGTATAAGAGGCCTGGATCATGAGAAGGAGTGGGTTTTCAAACCTGTAGCAGAAGTTGGTCTGAACGTAACCGGCGGCGAAGTTCTGGGAGAGGTTCCTGAAACAAAAATCATCACTCATAAAGTCATGGTCCCACCGGAGGTATCCGGCGTAATCACATGGATGATAGAACCCGGCACGTACAATATCGATACCATTATAGCAAAACTGAAGACTCAATCCGGCGAAACCGTTGAACTTCAGATGTACCACAACTGGCCCGTGAGAAAACCACGGCCCATAGCTGAGAAGAGAGCTCCTGAGGAACCGCTTATTACAGGACAGAGGGTCATTGACGCGTTCTTCCCCCTGGGCAAGGGTGGAACTGCATGCGTTCCCGGACCCTTCGGCAGTGGAAAAACGGTTATCCAGCACCAGCTTGCCAAATGGGCGGATGCCGAAATGGTGGTTTACGTAGGATGCGGAGAACGTGGCAATGAAATGACCGATGTTCTTCAGGAATTTCCCCATCTTGAAGACCCGAAGAGCGGTGAGCCGCTTATTTTCCGAACCGTTCTTGTGGCAAATACCAGCAACATGCCTGTAGCCGCGAGGGAAGCAAGTGTTTATACCGGTATAACCATAGGAGAGTATTTCCGGGACATGGGATACTCCGTCGCTCTTATGGCCGATTCCACAAGCAGATGGGCGGAGGCGATGAGGGAAATGTCCGGAAGGCTTGAGGATATGCCCGGCGAGGAGGGATATCCAGCATATCTTGGAACCAGGATAGCCGAATTCTACGAACGGGCCGGTAATGTGAAATGCATAGGAGGGGACAGGAACGGAGCACTG
>JAIOSX010000329.1 GCA_021107345.1 Candidatus Aegiribacteria sp. | reverse complement strand
CTGACGTATCATCCGACTTCACTGTCCTCTCCCTTAACAGAAGGGTGTCCGAACTTCTTTCTACTGCTTTCCCTCAGCCCGTATGGGTGAGGGGAGAAATCGCTGAAGTATCAAGATCCAACATAAGAGGACACACCTATTTCAGACTGGTTGAACCATCACCCGATGGAATGGGCCAGCCTCTTGCAGTAATAGACTGCGCTCTTTTTAAAGGCAGCCGCCCTCTCGTTGTGCGGGAATTCGCACGGGTGGGAGAAGTATTTCAACTAAGTGAGGGGATGACTCTCAGAATTCAGGGCAGGATAACCCTCTGGGATAAAGGCGGAAGGTATCAGCTGATAGTCGAAAAGATCGATCCCTCCTGGACTATCGGAAACCAGGCACAGAAGCTTCGCAGACTTGTTGATAAGCTGAAGAAGGATGGAATCCTGGGGATGAACGCTGAGCTTGATATGCCTCTTGCTCCCTTGAATATAGGGCTGATAACTGCAAAAGGATCAGCTGCTGAACAGGATTTCATACAGGGGCTCAAAGACAGCAGGTACCCATTCAGGGTATATGCAGCGTACGCCCCTATGCAGGGCGACGGTACCACCAGGGGTGTCATTGATTCCTTCAACAGACTGCTTACGGTTCCGAATCTGGATGTTGTTGTACTTACTCGTGGCGGCGGCTCTACCACTGACCTTGCCTGGTTCAACGACGAGCATATTGCCGGCGTAATTTCACAGGTTCCATGGCCGGTTATCTCAGCTATAGGTCATGAAACCGATACCACTCTTCCGGATTTTGCTTCGCATACCAGCACACGTACTCCCACACATGCGGCGGACTTCCTTGTAAACAGAGACGCGGACCTGATGGGAAGCATCGATTCTCTGGCTGTAGTGCTTCACAGATCAGCATCAAGGGGCGTTGCCCATGCACGAGAAAGGCTCTCCTCTACTGCTGCTGTTCTATCACGCTCGGGCAGGCTTATTTTCAGGGCGCAGAAGCAGGAGATAAACACACTTGAGAACTGGCTGGTCAGAAGCGCCCGAAGTTCGATCACAGCGGCATGCAGACGACTCGAACGGTGCGGCAGCTCTTTTGCAAGGGTACTGGAAACCGGAATTCTCGGAAGACTGAATAAAGAGCTGAATTCACTGCAAAGAACACTTGCCACATCGATTTCCCGCCGGTTCGAGATATACTCAATGCGCCTTGAGAATCTTGAAGCTTCAGTAAGGGGAAATAACCCTGAAAGGCTTTACAGAAAAGGGTGGGCAACTGTTCGCGGTGTGGAAGGGAAACTGTTGCGAAGTATCAGGGATACTTCAATCAAAGAGCAGATAGAAGTTACACTCAGGGATGGTTCACTATCGGCAAAAATTGAGAGAATCACCCCGGGAAGGACTGATAATGAATGACGGCACCGCAAATGAAGTAAAAACCTACGAAGAGGATCTGGAAGAACTGACAAAACTGGTAGATGAAATAGGCCAGGATGACTGCCCTGTAGACCAGCTCGAAAACAAGGTCAAACAGGCTGCTGATCTTATCAGAGGCCTGCGGGAGAGGCTTACATCAACGGAAACCACGGTGCAGGAAGTGCTGAACAAACTGGAGGAATCCGGGAGAGACCTGTAACAATCCAGGACCTCAAGTTTACTGTTGCTTTTTGAAACCAATTGCCTGGAGGTGTTCGATATGACCGGGAAATACATTACACTCGTGCTCCTTACGCTCTCTCTCCCGCTGGCGGCGGATTCAGCAGTTATCTTCAGATTCCCCGACGGGAGGTCAGCGGTACTCACTACCAGCGACGATATAGCCATGACTGCGGAGAGCGTGAGCATCGTTCCTTCAGGAGGGATGTACGATCCGTGGGAGGACGGGTTTGGATGGCTCCCCTGGATGAAAGTGCGGTGCGTCTTCGAACTTATGAACCTGACCGACGAACCCCTGGACGTCACAGTGGGCTTTCCCATCGATGCCAAGTTTGGTGATGCCTATACGGTATTCAGCGATTCCATGCTGGTCGACATGTTCGATTCAACGCGTTCGGGCGAGGGAAGAGATCGCTGGTTCAGGACCGGATTCTCTACGGGGGAGGATGCCGCAGATCAGGTCCCGGATGAAATGGAGTTCACTGCCTCGGTCGGAGAAGTCCAGCTTGAAGTCTCCTACCGCACCTGCCTGCACGATCTCGAGCAGGATCTGGTCTGGAAGCCGATTCTCGCTGTCTGGGAGATGCACTTCGACCCCGGTGAAACGGTGAAGCTGGTCAACACCTACAACACCTCCTGGGACTACTCAGGCTTCATGTCGGATGCCAACTACTCGATAAATTACATTGTCACTTCCGGGGCGACCTGGGCGGGGAACATAGGCAGTGCTGTTATAACGCTGGAGGTACCGGAAGAACTCCCGCTCCCGATGCTCTCGGACACGCTCTCGGCTTCCTGGGAATGGACGGGAAGCCCGGTCATCAACGGCAGGACGGTAACCTGGGAGTACAATGACTGGGAGCCGGAGGAGAACCTGGCCTTTAGAGTACATACCGTCGAGGATGGCGGGTTCGAGTGGGAGACGGTATCCGTGGAAGCCATGGATAACGCCCTTGTCTGGACCCAGGACGAGCTGCTTTCCTCCGTTTCATCCTTTCTTGCCGACGAGTTCAGATGGACCCCCCCCGTCCACGCCGAGCTCCTGCTGCATATGGCAGAGGCGGTCCCGTACCTGGTAAACCGGATGTCACCCCCGGATCCTACTATCCTGCGCTATTTCAACGGTTATGACATTGTCCACTATGCGGTTGAGATGCAGCCGGAGGACCTTGAGAAGCTGGAAGTAGTCCGCGATGTAGAGCAGATGCTCAGGTCCGACATGACACTCGTGGAGGAAGCCGGTTACACTATGTTCCTTCCGATCTTCAGGTTGAGATGGAGATGGGATGAAGACCGGTCGGACATGTGGTCAGCCTATCCCGAGGCCCACGAAGCCTACGTCAAGCTTGTGGAAGCGAGGGATGCTATCGAAAGGGGCGTCTCTCCCGGCGAACCGGCACTGGAAGCCTTTTTCCGGCTCACTGCTACTGGTCTGTAGTGTTGAAACCACTCTGATGGCAAGGTGAGATGTCCACAATGTATCCGGCGTCCGGTTGAGCAAATCGTCAGGTTATTTGACTGCACGAAATATGAAACATATTATTCTTCACACTTCAATTCTCAATTCCGATCGTGTATGCTGCTGTAACAACTGTAGTTCTGATCGTAATCGAGTCCAATAGGCATGACCTGAATTGAAAGCAATCTCCTTGTATTTCTTCGCCATATCAGGATAATGTTCCTGCAGTATCTGCCGTATATTCTGCCAATTGCAGTCTTCATATCTATCCAGGTTCAACGCGTAAACCCATATCGTGTCCGAATACGGTTCGACCAGTCTGATAAGTTCTCCTACATCAGTGATGAATGGCATCACAGGGCAGATCAGTGTATATGTTTTGATACCTTCCTCATGCAACTTTTTAAGTGCTTCGAGCCTCTCCCTGTTGGACGTTGTATTGTCTTCAATCAGTTCCGGGTCATGGTCGAATTGAATGGCTATCGAGATGCCAACCTTTGAACCG
>JAIOSX010000032.1 GCA_021107345.1 Candidatus Aegiribacteria sp. | reverse complement strand
ATTCTACAATCTCTCCATTATTCTGGGCTAATTCTTTTGCTTTTTGTATTACAGTCGGTGAAATATCTATTCCTGTCATTTGTAAGCCGTGTTGGGCAATAGTAATGGCATTAATGCCTGTTCCGGATCCAAATTCAATCGCGGAAACACCCGGAACAAGGTTTACTGTCGATACAAGCTCGATCCAGGCACCGGGTATATGGCTGTCCATTTTTTTCTGTCTGAATACTGATCCACTACCTAATATTTTCTTATAACGTGTTTCATGAACACGATAATAGTAATCTTTCGGGACTTTTACGATCCGTTTGCTTCTATTTTGCTTCATATTTCTTCCTGGTATAGCTTAAAGCTAAGATGCCGGAAGGGACAAGTGGAAAAAGCATACTATCCTGAAAAAGTGGACTTAAATGAAGATATCTTTCTTCATTATTCACAAATATTGCTTGCCTGACAATTATACTGACTCTTCTAAACTAAGAAAAACTCCATTCATTTATAAATGTATTGATCTTTTACGCTACAGCATGTTTCTTCACGAAGTCCCCTTATCAGCTACAGTAGAAGCCAGCCGGTGACAGTGCTGTTCCTTCGTAGTCTTGTACTTAATGCAGAAATGTACTGGAGAGAAGCATAATCTTCAAAAACCTGGAGTGACAGACTCATATTAAGGGCTTAGATTATCGTGAACGCAGTAGAACTATCATGGAGGTTTCCTGAATGCATCCTGTACTGTTCAGAATCGGTTCCCTTCCAATCAATTCCTACGGGCTTATGCTTGCTGTATCCTTTGTTCTGGGATTGTGGCTCGCGGCCAGGAGAGGAGAGGCTGCCGGTGTAAAGAAAAACGATATGTACGATCTCGGAATACGCTTGATGATAGCCGCGATTGTTGGTTCACGCCTTTTTTATGTCGTAACACATGTTTCCGAATTTCAGGGACACTGGCTTGACGTAATTGCCATATGGAAGGGGCTTTATGGCCTTAGTATGCTTGGCGGCGTCATTCTTGCGGTAGCAGTCGGGTTCTATACCGTCTGGAGGAAGAAATTCCCCGTATGGGAACTTTCCGATGCGGTTATTCCATCATTTGCACTGGGAATCTTTGTAACAAGAATAGGATGCTTCTTCAACGGCTGCTGTTTCGGTTCCGAAACATCATGTTTCCTGGGAGTTGCTTTTCCCGATATGGCGATGCCCTACTCAGGTACCGGGATAATACCCGGTACACATATTCATCCTACTCAGCTGTACAGCTCTCTGGCGGGGCTGTTCATGATAATCGTCCTGCTCTGTGCAGATCGCAGAAGGCATTTTCCGGGTTTCATATTCGCTTTCTTTACAGGATTATACGGGGTTACAAGGTTCGGCATAGAGGAGTTCCGGTATTTCGATCACGAACCAAATATGCTTTTCGGGTTCAGTTCCATCGCAGGAAGATCCGGAATAACCGACAACCAGCTTATAAGCCTGATTATGCTTGTTTCATCCATTCTGCTGGGTATATGGCTATTTCTCCGCTATCGAAGAATCTCCTTAACCTCTTTCTGAAGAAAGTCTGCCCTGCATGTGGCTCCGGCCTTCCAGAAAGTGAACAGCTGTGTTCCTGGTGTGAACTTAGAATAGACCGCTGCACTGAGATTCACTGGAGCAGCACAGGTACTCCTTTCAAAGATATTTCTGACCATCTGGAAACTGGTATGACGGGCGTTCCCGTGTATTCAGCGGTTATGTACAGGGGACTTCCAGGTGAGATTGTCGTCAGGCTGAAATTCAACGGAGAGAAACACCTGGCCATAGCGGCTGCAGGTATGATCATGCGCTATTCTACGAAGCTTCCCGGTCCGGGTGACATTCTTGTTCCTATCCCGGCGGGAAGAAAAAGAAAGAGGGACAGGGGATACAACCAGACTGCTCTGATTGCTGCTGCTCTGGCGTCCTTGTCCGGCTGCAGAAGCCTTGATATCCTTTCGCGGGATGACAGCCCGTCGCAGGTTGGGTTGTCTCCATCCTTGAGGAGACAGAACGTCACCGGTGTCTTTCATATGAAAGGCAGGAGAAGGATACCAGACGGAGCAGACATCTGGCTTGTGGATGATGTTGCAACAACCTGCAGCACCATTGACAGTGCTGCCGGAGTGTTACTGAATTCAGGAGCCCAAAACGTCATGGGACTCACTATGACCTACCGAAAAAGAACGATTGATAGTATTGTTCATCTTTGAAATATTAGTTTAGTGGAGGGAGCAGAGATGACCGAAGAACTGACTTTCAATGTTAGAGATATTTCTGCGTGTACGAGGTACGGTTTCAGCGCAAGGAAAATCTGGATATTCTTTAAGACACTTGTTCTCTCCTGGGCAATATGGGATTTTTTCGTCTACCTGGGATTCTATGCCGCTGGTTGCGATCTTGCAGCCAGATGGAGTCAGAGCCGCCTTCTTCCCCTTCCCGGATCCCTATTCTGGATGGATCTTATACCTGTCATTCTTCTGATTCTTGGTATTGTACTGATAATCTATGTACTTATGCGCGGATCGTTAATGGTATCTAAGATGACATTCCAGCAGATCCGGGGAGATAATTTCTTTTCAGCTTCCGATGCAACTGCCTTCGCGAAGGGGCATGCAGTTCCCCTGATCTCAATTCCCGTGATGCTTGCTTTAACACTCCTCTTCATTTACGGTGCCGGCACTCTGACAGGCCTGATATCCAGAATCCCTGCAGCCGGTCCCGTTGCCGCTTCGCTGCTTTCAATACCTCTCTGGGGGGTCATGCTGCTTGGAGTACTGACTTTACTTGCACTGATTCTTTCCCTGAATCTTTTGCCTGCTGTTGTAGCCTGCACAGGAGGTGATTCCTTTGAATCGATCTTCGAAGTCTTCTCAACACTTACATCCCAGTCCTGGCGGTTGTGTTTTTACTGGCTGATTTCTATTCTGATTATTGTGCTTGGAGGAGCGGTATTCCTGTTACTTTCATCTGTTGCCGTAAGCTTTCTATCTCTTTCAGTTTCTGCAGGTGCGGGAGACAGCGGAATGGTCGCTGCAATTGCATCGGGTCCGCAGATGCTGGCTCCTGAAGCGCTTCCATTTTTCGCAGGGTTACTGGGACAGCAGGGAGATGTACAGACCTGGTCAGGTCTTGCAGGTATTCTGGCAGGCATCTCCGGGACCGCCATATTCCTGATAATTATATCGTATTTTCTGTCCAGTTACTCGTCCGCCTGGACTCTGATATACGTTGTGCTGAAATACAAAAAAGACGGAGAGAACCTGATGAACAGGGCTGACCGGGAAGAACAGCGGGAGTTTGACCGCATGTACGGAGATTACGGAAAAGATTCAGAGATGAGGGAAACGGACCTGTCCGGATGAGCAGAGCTATCGATTTTGTCCATCTGCACCTGCATTCGGAATACAGCCTTCTTGATGGTGCCATCAGATTCGATCGCCTGGCTGCGTATCTTGCCGAAAACGGAATGAATTCCGTTGCAGTAACTGATCATGGCAACCTTTTCGGTGCGGTTCAGTTTTTTGATAAGATGGCTGAAAGAGATATTCATCCTGTTCTGGGAATGGAAGCCTACCTTGCGTATCCATCCATGACTGACAGAAGCAAAAGCAGTAAAAGGTATCACCTTACACTTATAGCAAGGAATGAAATCGGATACCGTAACCTCTCCAGGCTTTCATCAGCCGGTTATATCGATGGTTTTTACTACAAGCCCAGAATAGACAGAGAGCTTCTGGCGGAGCACAGCGAAGGGCTGATGATAGGTTCCGCCTGTCTTCAGGGAGAAATAGCTCAGCATCTACTTGCGGGCCGAAGAGAGAAAGCAGTTGATGCGGTACGCTTCTACCAGGAAATCGTAGGCAGGGATAACTTCTTTATCGAACTCATGGACCACGGATTAAACGATGAGAAGATCGTTCTGCCTATGCTTGCAGAACTTGCAAAAGAGACAGAGACGCCGGTAGCGGCAACCAATGACGCTCATTACCTGAGGAAGTCGGATCACGAAGCCCATGAGGTGCTCCTGTGCATTCAGACGGGGAAAATCCTTGACGACCCCGGTCGGATGCGATTTGAAACCTCCGAGTTTTACGTGAAAACGCCACTCGAGATGCAGAAGCTCTTCAGCTGGATTCCTGAGGCGGTCACAAATACGGTAAGACTCGCTGAGAAATGCGATTTCGTACTGGCTCAGGGAGACTTTTTGCATCCCAAGTTTCCCCTTCCCGAAGGAGAGCACAACGCGCAGGAATATCTGAGAAAGCTATCCTGCGAGGGACTGGGCAATCGTCTTGCAAGAAAACCTGATAGCAATGAACTGGAAAGGCTTGATCACGAGCTGGGAATCATCTGTGACATGGGCTTCCCCGGATACTTCCTTATAGTGTCGGAATTTATGAGGTGGGCAAGGTCCAACGACATACCTGTGGGGCCCGGAAGAGGCTCAACGGCAGGAAGTCTTGTTTCCTATGCGCTTGATATCACTGATATTAACCCTATGGATTACGATTTGAGTTTCGAACGTTTCCTCAATCCCGCGAGAGAGGAAATGCCCGATATCGATCTTGATGTATGCTGTGAACGCCGTGGCGAGATCATCAATCACATCATCGAAATGTACGGCAGAGAGAATGTCTGTCAATTGATAACTTTCAGCAGGATCAGAAACAGATCAGTGGTTCGCGATGTAGCAAGGGTCATGGGGATGAGCGTGTCGGAGGGAGATACTCTGGCGAAACTGGTGGCATCGGCTCCGGATCCGAACGCACAACTTCCCGAAGTTGTCAGCAGCGTACCGGAACTTTTACGAAGGGTTAAAAGTGAGAAGAAAATAGAAAAGCTATTCGATTACGGTTACATACTTGAGAATTTGGCAAGACATTCCGGTGTACATGCAGCTGGCGTGATAATAGCTCCCGGCAATCTCAGGGATTACGTTCCCCTTTATTCAGCTAAAGAGGGTATTACAACCCAGTACGAAAAGAAGAGCGCAGAAAAGATCGGTCTTCTGAAACTCGATCTTCTTGGTCTTCGAAACGTTACGGTTATACACCGGGCCCAGAAACTTATCCTCCGAAAAACACCGGGCCTGGAAGTAACGAAGCTTCCTTTCAACGATCCTGTAACACTTTCAGTTATCGGAAGAGGCGAGACAACAGGTGTGTTCCAGCTTGAAAGCTCCGGGATGCGTGAAGCTCTCAGAAAAATAGATGTCAGCAGTTTCGATGATGTAATAGCGGCTGTTGCTATCTTCCGCCCCGGATCCATGGACATGATAGATCTTTATGCAGACAATAAAAAGGGCATAAAATCGGGAGCCTCTGATTTTAAGATAACATATCTTCATCCGGACCTGGAGGAGGTTCTCTCTCCGACATATGGTGTTATCATCTATCAGGAACAGGTCATGAAGATTGCAAACCTTCTGGCAGGTATGTCTATGGCAGAAGCTGACACTTTAAGAAGGGCAATGTCAAGAAAGAACCCTGAAGTTATGGCACAGATGCGGGAGAAATTCACATTCGGGGCAGTTAACAGAGGAGTTAACAAAAGAACTGCGAAGAAGCTATTTGATCTTATAGAAAAATTTGCCGGTTACGGATTCAACAAATCACATGCTGTCTGTTATGCGGCCCTTGCGTACTGGACGGCATGGCTTAAGGTTCATTATCCCTCCGAGTTCCTTGCTGCCTGTCTTACAAGTGAGATCGGCAAGATTGATAGAATCACCAGGATGATTGACGAATGTGCCAGAATAGGTATCGAAGTAAATCCTCCATCAGTTAACGCAAGCTCCGTTGTATTTGACGTTGGCGAGAACGGAAGGATCATCTACGCTTTATCCGCGATTAAAAATGTAGGTGATGGCCCCTCTTCGGCAATAGTTGATGAGAGGTTTGAAAACGGTGAATACAAGAACATCTTTGATTTCTGCACACGACTTGATAACGGAGATGTGAATAAAAAGACATTTGAATCACTCATCGGAGCAGGAGCCATGGACTGTTTCGGGGTTAACAGAGCTACACTCATTGATTCAATAGAGCATGCTGTTAATTACGGGGCTTCGGCAAGAAGGCACCAGGAAGCCGGGCAGATGTCGTTGTTTCAGGCTGAAGAAGCAGATAATGATGCTTTTCTTGAGGAGGAACCAGTAATGGAGGAAAAGGAGGAATTCTCACTTGAGTACCGCTACTCACTTGAGAAATCCCTTCTTGGATTTTATTTGACAGGACACCCACTTGAGATGTATTCAGATGAGATAGACAGCTTCTCGACCGACCCGGTGGAAAGGGCTCACAAGAGTGAAAGAAGTGTAGTGACTACAGCTGGTATGATTAAGCAGAAGAAGATAATACCAACAAAACGCGGGGACATGGCTTTTATACTGATGGAGGGCAGAACCGGAACAGGAGAAGTAGTAGTGTTCAACGATGTCCTGCAGAAATACAGTGATCTTCTCGAACCCGGTATGCTGGTGCTTATGGACGGAGAAGTATCGAGAAGAAGAGGTGATAGCCGTTTCAGCGTTAGAAAGGTATACTCACTGGACGGAATTAGATTACAGCTCAAGGCTGGAATAATCTTGCATATCGATGGAAGCAATCCTAGAATGGGATCGCTGCAGACAGCCATGGAATACATGAAGAGAAGCAGCGGCAAAGGAGATGTGATCGTGGATATCAGGCACAGGTCGGGCTGGAATGTAAGGGGACTCTCCAGGTCCATCAGGGTGTTTCCAGACTGTGAACTGATCGAGAAGTTGAGAGAACTCCTTGGCAGAGAATCGGTAATCCTTTCAAGGGGAAAGGGGCCGCAATTATGATATTCAGGGGTATTCTTCTTATTTGTTTTCTTGCTGCAACTTCAGGGGAAGCTGTATCAGGAGAACTCATGAGACTGATAAGGGAGCCTACAGCAGGCATTGTCGCGCCCGGAACGTATCACTTTTCCATGAACACGTTTCCCGATAATGGTTTGAGGTTTTCGTTTACTGCAGGCATCTTTCCAAGACTAGCAGCCGGACTGGGTTACGGAGGATGGAATATCACAGGGCTAAGCAGTCCTTCATGGTTTGATCATCTTTATATAAGGGCACGATTTCGGTTTATAGATGAAACCGAATCCTTTCCCGGGGCTGTACTCGGGTTCAATAATGAACCTGAAGCTATACGCTCAGGATCTACTTACAGAAGAAAGGCGAGGGATCTCTACCTTGTCTTCAGCAAGAACTTCCTTTCGTTCGGCGGAGATATGGCTTTTCATTTCGGTATGAGTGCAGATGTTAGAAGGCTGGTTCATGCAGGCGTATGGACCGGTATGAACAAAGCTCTTCCAGGAGGATTCGGACTTGCGGTAGAATACGATTTCGCTACGAATGAAGCTGATTCAGTCCGTTTTGACAATAACGGCGGATTCCTTAGCGGTGAGATATACTGGGAAAGCTTCGGACAGGTAAGAATTTCACTGCAGTTTGTTGATATTTTCAAAACAGGAGGTGAAAGCTACAGAGCCCTTGGAGTAGATTTTCTTGGATTGTTATAAAGCCTTCCGGCTGAAATTGAATGGAGATTTTGAATAATGGATCTTGATGCATTAAGAAGGAAATATGCTGAGATTGTAGTAAAAACAGCGATCAATCTTCAGGAGGGAGAACCTCTTCTCATACGTGCCGAAGTCGTTCAGCGAGAATTCTCGAAGATTCTTGCAGAAGTTGCCTATTCAATGGGAGCTTCCTCTGTATCGCTGCAATACACTGACCCGGAGCTGATCAGGCTCAGAATCGATAAGACCCTTGATGGGAATAACCTGAAATTCATGCCGTCCCACCTTGAGAATATGTACGACTGCTATCTGAAGGATGGCTGGAGCAGTATATCTCTGAGAGGACCGGAATCCCCGGATATCATGGAAGGGGCTGATCCGGTAAGACTGGGAAAATTCAGCAGGGCGAATTCGATAGTTATGAGAAAATTTCTGAAAGGCATTTCCTCTAACAGGATAGCATGGAACGTCTGTCTTCATCCTACTGAAGCCTGGGCTGCGAAAGTACTTGGAAGCAGTGAAAACTGGGAAAAAAGGATATGGGAAGTGCTTGTTCCGATTCTGCGTCTGGACAGGGATGATCCAGCTGGAGCCTGGCTTGATCACGATACTGAACTCAAGCGAAGATGCGGACACATGAACAGGGCCAGGTACGACAGAATTCATTTCACGGGACCGGATACGGATCTTTATATAGGAATGGCTCCGGACAGAGTTTTCGCTGGGGGCAGATGCGTTAATCAGAAGGGAGTAGAATTCTTCCCGAACATTCCCACTGAGGAAATATTCAGTACACCGGATCATACCAGGACAGAAGGCTTTGTGAAGACCACCCGTCCCGTGGAGGTTCTGGGAACCCAGGTTACAGGAGCCTGGTTCAGGTTCAGTGCCGGCCAGGTGGTGGAGTTCGGAGCCGATACCAACAGGGAAATGCTGGAGCAGTACCTTAATTTCGCTGCGGGTGCCAGGGCACTCGGAGAAGTTGCGCTGGTGGATGTGAATTCCCCGATCTTCAGAAGCGGAAAGATCTTCTACAATATTCTTTTCGATGAGAACGCCGCGTGTCATATAGCATTGGGAAACGGTTACCCAGACTGTATCGAGAATGGCACCAGAATGTCGGATGACGAGCTTAAAGAGACAAGGTGCAATTCTTCACTTGTTCATACTGATTTCATGATAGGTTCCGAGGATATTTCCGCTTTCGGAGTAAAGCAGGACGGTTCCGAAGAGAAAATAATAGAACATGGTCTATTTGTTATTTAGGAGTGTATTATGCTTGATGAAAAACTGCTTGAGATCCTTGCCTGTCCGAAATGCAAGGGAGAACTGGATTATAGGACCGACCCGGAAGAAGTTCTCATATGTAATTCCTGCAGTCTGGTCTACGAGGTAAGGGATGATATCCCCATAATGCTGGTGGACGAGGCAAAACCCCTGAAGAAGGAATGAATCGACCACGATTCAATGAGCAGGGAAAGCGGTACTCTGCATGTAAGGATTAAGGTTATCCCAAGGGCCGGAGTTACAGGGGTAAGGGGAAGAATGGCCGATAATACGATAAAGATAGCTCTTAAGGCACCCCCATGCGATGGCCGGGCGAATGCTGAACTTACTAAATTCCTCGCAGGGGAATTCGGTACACACTCCTCATCGGTCAGCATTCTTTCAGGGATTTCCTCAAGAAAGAAGCTTATAGCCATCGATTCATATTCAAGAATTCCCGGCTGGTATAGAGAATAGGGTCTATGATACCTTTCCGGGGGGCGATGGTGGGACGAGAACATCAGCTATCCCGTGCCGTCAACTTCATTCTCGATCTTTCGATAGAGGAGAGTAACGGCATTTTATTCCTCTGGGCTCCCCCCGGGATTGGCAAGACCAGGCTTGTGATTGAAGTGGAAAGATCACTCCCTCAGCGTGATTTCATTTTCATCGAGGGTGACGATGCTGCGGGTTCGGCCCCCTTCTTTGATCTTCTCGAGAACTGGTTCAACCTTAATACGGGAGCCACGCTTGAAGACAATTTTGAAGCGTTCAGCAGTATCTGGGAGGGGCTCCTTCTTAATCTTTCTATCGGGCGTCCGAGGGAATTCAGGGACAAACGCATGGAGCTTGAGAAAGCCAGACCCTATTTCGAGTATCTTCTCGGACTTAATTTCGATGAGGAGTCCATCGCGTTCAGACTTGAGCCTGCTCAAAGAGCTGAAAAAGTAAGTCATGCCCTGATGACCTTTTTTGATGTTCTCGCTTTACTGGATCCGTTAGTCGTAGTACTGGAAAATATTCAATGGTTTTCCGGGGATGACCTGCTTACAGTGAAGAGGATAATTGAGAGTACTTCCGGTGCGGCCAGGGCATTCATCATTACCGGAAGACCTGATAAAGCCGGAAATAAGCCTGATTTTCCGGACACCGCGTCTTACGTCAGAACGGATACGGTGATCCTGGATGGGTTGCCTGAAAACAGTATTAAATCCTTCGTTGAGGAACTTGGAACCGGATCACCGGAAGACAGACTGGTTGAGCTCCTCTGGGAGAGGGCCGGGGGAGTTCCCCTGTTCCTTGAGCAGGCGATCGACTATCTGAGTGAAACTGGTTTAATCGATAGCAGCGGCAGTGAACTGCTTCTGAAGGTTTCCGCCACGGAAATACCTCTTTCAATCAGGGACATGTTTATTTCCCGAATGCGGTTCTTACCCGATTCAGTCAGAAAGATAGCCATGGCAGCATCCGTTCTGGGCAGCAGCTTCAGAAGATCGGATATAGAGGCGATGGTTGAGACAGGATCGGTAGATTACGGTCTGATGATCGGGATAGAAAAACACATTTTCCATCTGGGAGGATCCTCCGGTTCCTTCTCCCATATTCTGTTCCGTGACTGGATCAGCGAAATGTCTCCTGTAACAGAACTGAGGGAGTTTCACCTGAAAGCCGGTCGTATTCTTGAGAAGGAATCGGAATCGTATCCTTCGCCTTCCAGGCTGGAGAAGATCTCGGATCACTACCTCTTCGGAGGGGAGGATGTTAAGGCTGCTTCTTTCATGAGACAGGCAGCAGCGGCATACGCTGATAATTTCGAGAACAGGGCTGCATCAAGGATGTACAGGAAGCTGATACCCATGCTGAATGAGCCGGAAAAAACCCGTACTGAACTTAAGTTGTCAGATGTGTACAAGAATGGCGGGCTCCTCAACAGTGGAATAGAACTTCTCTCCGGAACACTCTCCAGAATAAGCGGGCTTTCATCTATCGACAGGCATTGTGAAGCTCTGGTATTGCTCAAGCTCGGTACATACCTGGGCGCATCCGGAAAGCTTGTGGAAGCGGAGGAGATGCTTGTGAACTGCCTGAAGGTATTTGAGGATTGTGATGACATTGAAAACCAGGCTGTTGCCGTCAGGCACCTGGGCCTGGCTGTTCGTTCAGCGGGAAGAATCGCTGAAGCCGTAAGCCTCGGTGAGCGGTCAATTGAACTGGCCAGAAGATCAGGTGATCCCAGGTTGATATGCGCATCCCTGTACTGGTCCGCCATAACTTACAGGCAGACAGGCGATTATCAGAAGATGAAGGAATATACCGAGGAACATGTAGAGCTTGCGAAAAGATCGGGTATCATTAAGAGCATTATTATGGGATACGATAATCTGATGAGGGTACATATCTATAACAGGGATTACGACGCTGCTGAGGAGGTTCATAAAAAACTCAGTAGTGCCGCGGAAAAAACCGCGAACTGGGCTGCCCTCAGTACGGCCACCAGCAAACTCGGTATCATTCACCTGCGCAGAGGTGAATGGGAATCCGCAATGGAATGTTTCAGAAAGTGCGTAAGCCTTTCGGAAAAAACGGGCAATCTCAGGGCTAAATGTGCCGCCCTTGGAAATCTTGCCCACGCATCAATTGCAATGGAAGACAACGGATCGGCCCTGAAATACTCCACAGAACTCATCGATACGGCATCCGCAATCGGTTTTCAGACCGGACTGATGTCCGGCTACGCGAGAATGGGATACATTTTCTGCCTTCGTGGAGATTACGAGTCTGCTCTGGACTGCATACAGACGCAGATCGAACACGCAGAATTCCTCAGCGATATCCGCAACCTTTCCAATGGCTGGGAAGCCATTGCTGATATTCAGTTCAGGTTGAATGAGATACCTGAATCGGTGGCAAGTATTGACAGGGCAATTGTGTATTCGTTGAAGGCGAGCGACATGCTTCAATACTCAAACCAGCTGGCCCTCAAAGGCAGGATTCTTTTCTTAAGCGGCAGGAAGCGGGAGGCTGAGAGTTTTCTTAAGGAGGCGCTCACTCATACCGAGGGAAGGAAGGGTCAGGAAAAACTTATTTTCCGTTGCCGATTGTATCTACTGGCCATAAAGGCCGGAATCGACCCGGAGAGCTCCACGGAGATACTGGAGATGCCGGATGAAGCCCCTGACGGTTACTGCAGGGGAGAAGTTTATTACTGCCACTGGAAACTGACGGGTGACAGCCTGTCCGCTTCTAAGGCTGTTGATCTGCTTTCCGAATTCACTGGCTCCCTGCCCCATCCGGTTCTCCAGAGAATGCTGGATGATCTGAGAGAATAATCCCGGATCTTTCCCGGTGCCGTACCACTTTCTCCTGCAGGCTTATTCGATTATTGACACGATAAGAGTGCTTACCCATCTTCGCTTAACTGATTTGAAAGGTGGTTCTAATGGAAAAGAAACGCAAATTCATATTTATCATTGCCGTCGTGGGAATGATAGGAACATTCCTGCCCTGGGCCAGCATTGCCGGGTTTGTTACTGTAAGTGGTACTGAAGGTGATGGATGGATCACATTTGCCCTGTTCGCGATAGGCGGTGCTATTGCTTTCTTCAGCGGGGAGAAAACGGAGGCTATCAAGAAGAAGATAACGACCGTTATATGGATCCCTGCCGCAATAGCAGCCATAATTGCTTTGATCAATGTTTTCAAGTTGTCTCATGGCTTTAGCGCTGGCTTCGGTCTTTGGCTCGTAATCATCGCCGGTTTCGCACAGGTATTTGTATCATTTTTCTTCAAAGGCGAAAGCGGCTGGAACATTCCCAAATCAATGGCCGACGTTAAGGCAGCCGCCAGTATTCCTTCGGCAAAAGATGAAGCTGCTCCTGCAGAACCTGCCGTTCCTGCAGAACCTGCAACTCCTGCAGCACCTGAATCGCCTGAAGCGCCTTCAACAGAGGAAGAGGAAGTTAAGGAATAGCTCCTTAATTATTAGCCATATCGGTTAGTATTTCTGCATCCCTGAAGTATTGGTGTCCCTGCTTTCAGCAGGGGCACCCCGATTACACTTGTTCTACGTTTCGGATATTAACATAATCGCTGTTCGTATTTTCTATATACTGTACCCGGAAAAAGGTAGTTTATGTTCGCGATAATTCCGGAGAGCTGGAAATGTGACCTGACTGATTTCGTTGAGGTATGGAGGCGGAGTGACGATACTCAGAAGAATCATGATATGATCCGCTCTATACTTAAGGATGGAGAGCGACTGTTCCTTATAGGAACGGAAGGCGTATCCGATACGGACAGGTATATTGTTGCCGTGGATCATATAGCTCTTTTCGGTAGCAGCCCTCTGGCAGGACCGAACAGAGACGACCTCGGGCCTCGGTTCCCTTCACTTATGGGTATGTACATCGCGCCGGATGGTGGATGGGACACCGGAGTTGTGGGGAGGGTCCCAGAATGGAAACTTGCAACACCCGCAGAGCTGAAACTCTTTGGCACCGAGACACTCGTTTCCGAGGGGATAGACGAAGCAGAAATAGCAGGACACGGAGGAGCAAAAGTTGTGCTCCTTGTCAGAAGCCACGGCTGGGAATCTATAAATACTCAGCCCCTGCCGGTTCGGGAAGTGGCTTCTGCGGCTCTGGACATGACACTAGATTCACCGGGGGAGGTGAGGAGCAATGAACTATAAAGATACTATACAATTACCTGAAACTAACTTCTCCCTGAAAGGTAATCTTATTAAGAAGGAACCTGAAACACAGGAGATATGGAACGGGGAAAACCTCTATACAAAAATCAGACAGGCAAGGAAGGGTTCCCCGAAGTTCATTCTCCATGACGGGCCTCCCTACGCTAACGGGCATGTTCACCTGGGAACGGCGCTGAACAAGATACTGAAGGATTTCATCGTCAAATCCTTCACCATGATGGGATACGATTCTCCATACGTT
>JAIOSX010000148.1 GCA_021107345.1 Candidatus Aegiribacteria sp. | reverse complement strand
GTGACGGAAGCCATACGTATCCTTCCGGGAATATGAATTTCACGATGAAAATAGCCCGCAATTATCTCGATCTTTTCAGCGCTGAGTTCTCTTACCGGAGGAGTCTTGATTCCTTTTATTAATACGCTTTCAGGGTATACAGTAAGATCTATATTATCGGATGACACTCCAGGAAGCTCAATGTATACAAGCCACTGGTATTTTGTTTCGTAGATGTCAACTGACGGGGTCCAGCTGATATCACCGTCGTGTAGCAGAAACATGGTCTGAGGTTCTATTCGATATCGAATCGGACCGAGACATTTGTCGTAACTTCAACCGGCTGGTCGCCCTGCATCGCCGGGCTGAATACCCAGTTCCTGACGGCGTCAGCAGCTGCCTGACCGCATCCAAGACCAAGAGGATCGCTTACGATGCTTACACTCTGTACCGAACCATCGGTACCCACAACAACAGAAAGGGTAACGTAACCATGGAGGTCTCCCCTTGCTCTGGCCTGTGAAGGTGTAACAGGAAGGGGCTGCTGTATGGGGAAGGGAGATGAAATAGGCAGATCCTCAACAGGTTCCACAACCGTTGCCGTATCTACATGCACTTCATCGGGAATCTCAACAGCTACAGCATTGTATTGAATAGATGTGGTTTCACCGGCAGTGATTTCAACAGTACGCATATCATCCTGGAAATCAGGATTGGAAAGTCTCACGGAATAGGTCCCCGGTTCCAGTTCCACTCCTCCGAAAGGTGTTGTGCCAACCAGCTGGCCATCGACATAAACATTGGACCAGGGTTCAGGTCCGACCATGAGCTGACCTGTTTCAGCTATTTCCTCCAGTGATACTGTACGGCTGTACCCGTCTTCTCCGAGAGTAATGGTTACTCCGAAATCCTGTCTGCCCTCCATCTGAACCTGAAGGAAATACCTTCCGAAGGGCATTACCTGTGTCATCCTTCTGCCTGTGGCAACGCGTTCTCCGTCTATAAAGAAGATAGCGTTGCCCGGAGTATCCGCAGCGAGCTGCATTGTGATCTGTGACTGTTCCGAAGCAAGAATGTTCATGGTCTGATTCAGATCTACAGGGTTAACGACAAGAACAGATTCGGGCATGGTTCGGTAACCGACAAGGATTGCCTGGAAAATATGTTCTCCGGTTGTAATTGAATCAGTATGGCCCTCGATAACCTCACCGTCAACCATGAAGCTTATTGCTTCAAGTCCGGGGTCATCCTCGCCTTCAGACATTTCATAACCGAATATAACCTGTACTACTGAAGTGCCGATGCTGTCAAGAACCAGTGTATCGGTTCTTATCAGACCCTCCTCAAAGACGGTATTCCATATATGATTTTCAAAACCGGGTGCGGATACAATGACAGTTCTCTCGGTGAATATCGTATCGCTGAGTATGAAGACTCCCTCGAGCCCTTCATCAACAGAAACTCCGTCAAGCGTCATGCTGATGTCGAGGGCGCCCTGAACTACTATCGTTTCGGTAAATGGCTGGGCCGGGACGGCTTCTATCACTTCAGGTTCGGGTTCCTTACCGCCGAGGAACTTCATAGCCACAAACACTATGACTAAAAGAACTACAACAATACCGATAATGGCAAATATCTTCTTCTGTCCGCCACCACCGGCTTTTCCTCCAGTTGCGGCAACGGGCTTCTTTTTCTTTTCCCGCTTCTTTTCGGGTTTTTTGGTTTCCTTTTTCTTTCTGTAAGGTGTAGGTGTCCTCGCGGGAGTCGTGGCCGGAGGAGCCGTAACGAGTTTTTCTTTCTTATCCTCAACCTTTTCTACAGTAGGAACAGCTGTTACTATTACATCATCAGCTACTCCCTTGTAATCCTCCACCATATCCAGAAGTTCATCAAGAACAGGTGCGCCCGGCCACAGATCGAATATCCTCCTGATGTTTTCGAGTGCGAATTTCGGGTCGCCAGCCTTGAGTCTGCTTTGAACAAGATCCGCGATGCCGTCTACCTTGATTGAACGTCTGACAATAGCTATCTTGTTTTTTACGAGAACGTTGTCAGGATCATGACGATTCGCCCTTTCAAGTTCCTGCAATGCCCTTACGGCATCATCAGCGTCGAAGGCTTCGTCCGACCTTTTAATGCAGTCATCCACGAAACCCGATGATGATATATTCCGTCCGGCAGTGTGTGCTCTGCTGAACCTGCTTTTATTGAATTTCTCCATTGCTGCGATCTCTCGCTCAACAATGTTTATCCGATCCATTATTTGATGATTTTCCGGATCAATTTTCAGGGCCTTACGGTAGGTTTCCAAAGCTTCCTTCCGCTCACCCTGCTGAATCTGCATTCTAGCAGCCTGCAATAATTTCTTTACTTTTTCTGCTCCTGAACCCATCTCCAACCTGCTCCCTTGGGTTGTTAGTGCGATCCATTTATCAGATTCTTAATGCTATCTACTGCAAATCCTGTGTCAAGTGCCACAAAACCAAGCGTGAATTACTTTCTATCAAAAGATAAGTAGCAAACACTACTCCTGACAACATACCATTAATAATACTATAACTCAAGAATATCCAGCCCCCCAAAACGCAGTTTGTACTCGTCTCTCAATGATTCCCACGAATTGCTTCCTGCCGCCATTTCTGAGGCTTTCTCCAGTAGATCCGAATCATCTATCAATGAAGCTATACGGAACGCTGGAACACCGTGCTGCTTTGTACCCGCTACTTCTCCGGGGCCCCTGAGTTGAAGGTCCTGCTCCGAAATCCTGAATCCATCATTCGTTGAGGCAAGAATGGCCAGCCTCCTGGCTCCTTCAGTACCGCAATCTTCGCCCTTCATCAGGAAGCACCAGGAATCCCTTCCTCCCCTGCCGATCCTTCCCCTGAGCTGATGAAGCTGGCTCAGACCGAACCGCTCGGCGTGGGTCACTACCATTACAGTTGCCTCAGGGACATCGAGTCCTACTTCGACAACAGTAGTACTGACAAGAACGGAAATCTTACCCGAAACGAATTTTCCTGTTATCTCGAGTTTCTCTTCCGCCTTCATGGCTCCCGTAAGCAGCCCGACACCGAATTTTCCGAGAGGACCACGTTTAAGTATATCAAAGGAAGTAGCGGCATCTTTCAGATCCAGCTCCTCGGAGGCTTCCCTGAGTGGATAGATTATGTAAGCTCTTTCCCCGCCGCTCATTTTGTCCTGCAGAAACTCATATACCTTATTCCTTGTGTCCCTGGTCATCACTCTGGTAATCGTACTGCCCCTTCCTGGAGGCATTTCATCCAGCACTGTAATAAAAAGGTCACCGTAAATGGTCATGGCCAGGGTTCTCGGTATGGGTGTAGCCGACATAAGCATGAAGTGCGGGCTGGGGTCTCGCTCTGAAAGTAGTTTTTCCCTCTGTTCAACTCCGAATTTGTGCTGCTCGTCTATTATGCACAGCCCCATTTCAGGTATGACAACCCTCTCCTCAAAAACCGCGTGGGTTCCAATGATGACATCCAGGGAACCGTCCAGAAGGGATTCCAGCAGATTCCTTCTGTCCGAGGTTTTTGTACCACCGGTCAGCAGACCGCATCTGATACCAACCGGTTCAAGCATACCGCTGACCGTTCTGTAATGCTGGGAAGCCAGAACTTCCGTAGGAGCTACAATCACCGCCTGGTAACCGGACCTGCAACAGAGGCAGCATGCGGCCGCGGCAACGACAGTCTTGCCTGAGCCCACATCCCCTTGAAGCAATCTTCTCATGGGAACATTCCTCCTGAGATCTGCAGAAATTGCTTCCAGTGCTGAATGCTGCGCCGCCGTGAGGCTGTAGGGTAGACCGCTTAAGAATTCTGCGAGAGAACCATCAGGTGGAATCATCTTTATCCCTGTTCTTTTCGTCGCCTCAGTTCTTACATGGTTGAGGAGAGACTGATGAACGAAAAGCTCTTCAAGAGCAAGTGTTCTCCGGGCTCGCTCACCTTCTCCAGGGTCATCCGGAAAGTGTACCTTGCGAATAACTTCGGAGCGGTTCTGAAATCCTATGGAGTTAAGAACATCGACAGGAAGTACTTCGGGCATTTTCGAAGCGAAATCATCCAGTACTGCTTCAATGAATTTCCTCATTACGCTCTGCGTAATACCAGCGGTAAGAGGATATACGGGAAGCACAAGCCGGGTATCCGTGTCCTCATCAAGGAATATCAATTCAGGATGAACAATTGATATGCCGCCAAAGTAATCTATCTTTCCGCTGGCGATTATCCTCGTACCTGATCTGAGTCTGCCCGCAATGTATCTGAAGTGAAAGAAAGTGAGCTTCAGCTCCCCTGAATTATCACGGACAATTGCCTCGAATCTTCTTTTCCCTTTCCTTGATCTCAGATACCCCGACGAAACGACTGTTCCGGAAACATTGACTTCCTCACCGGGAACCAGACTGCGGATCGGGGTTATAATCCTCCGGTCATTATAGCCTCTCGGCACATGCAGAAGGAGATCAAAGATGGTTTCAATTCCAAGTCTTGACAGCTGCCTGCCCCTGGCAGGTCCTATCCCCTTCACGTACCTTACATCAGTTTTCAGCATTTTTCCCTTCGATGTGCCTGGAAAATATATCTAAAGTTTCTACAGCATTCAGGCAAGGTCGGCTTCAGGATAGACAAAGGGGGGTTGACGAAAGGTTCCGGAGGATGTAATGAAGGCGGAACCGTGAAAACACCTATGGAGGTAGACACACAAGATGGAGCTAAAAACCAGAGAAACTCTTGAAGAAATCATCAAGGGCAATCCTGATGACATTGATGCCCGACTCAATCTTGCTGAGATATTTCGGAATGAGCGGAGTCCTGAGGAAGCTCTGAACATCTACGATAGCGTAATCGATCTTGACCCTGACAATCCCCTGGCCTACCTGGGCAAAGGTC
>JAIOSX010000048.1 GCA_021107345.1 Candidatus Aegiribacteria sp. | reverse complement strand
TTTTTTCCAGTTCATTGAACGCGCCCCCGCATATGAACAGGATATTGCTGGTATCGACCAGGATATTGTCCTGATAGGGGTGCTTTCTTCCTCCCTGAGGGGGTACGCTGGCAATGGTACCCTCGATTATCTTAAGAAGAGCCTGCTGCACTCCTTCACCCGAAACATCCCTTGTAATAGAGGGATTTTCAGACTTTCTGGATATCTTGTCAAGCTCATCTATGTAGATAATTCCCTGTTGCGCGGTTGCCACATCCATGTCGGTCACCTGAAGCAGGCGCAGCAGAATATTTTCGACATCTTCTCCAACGTATCCCGCTTCTGTCAGGGTTGTGGCATCAGCGATGGCAAACGGAACATCCAGAATCCTGGCAAGGGTTCTTGCAAGAAGAGTCTTTCCCACTCCTGTGGGTCCCATGAGAAGGATATTGCTCTTCTCGAGCTCCACATCTGTGGATTCTCTTATGGTACTGAGCCTTTTGTAGTGATTGTAAACTGCCACCGAAAGGACTTTCTTGGCCTGCTCCTGGCCAACAACGTACTCGTCCAGCTGAGCCTTGATCTCCGATGGTATTGGAAGCTCATCCTGCACCAGTTCCGGGATTTCCAGCTGCTTATCACCTTCAAAATCAACAAGTTCACCACAATACCTTATGCACTCATCGCATATATGCACACCGGGACCCTGAATCAGTTGTTTAACCTCGCCGATAGGTCTTCCGCAGAATGAACATTTCTTTTCTTTAGCCATACACCGCTCCGTCAGTTTCTGGATACGAGCATGTTATCTACAATACCGTAGTCAACCGCTTCCTGGGCATCCATCCAGAAATTTCTATCTGAATCCTTAGCTATTCTTTCAAGAGGTTGCCCCGTGTGCTCAGAGAGAATGACATTCAGCTGCTCCCTGAGTTTAAGGATCTCCCTCGCCTGTATCTCTATATCGCTGGCCTGTCCCTGGGCTCCACCCATTGGTTGATGGATCATCACTCTGGCATGTGGAAGAATATTCCGCTTGCCCTCAGCTCCCGCAGCCAGAAGAACAGCAGCCATGCTGGCGGCTGTGCCCATGCAGAATGTTGCCATAGGCGGTTTTATAAACTGCATCGTATCGTATATTGCCAGCCCTGAAGAGACCAGGCCTCCGGGGCTGCTTATGTACATGTTAATATCCTTTTTGGAATCCTCACCTTCCAGAAACAGCAGCTGTGCTACTATAAGGCTTGCAGACTGGTTGGTAAGAGAATCGCCGACGAATATGATACGTTCCTTTAAAAGACGGGAATAAATATCGTAGGATCTTTCCCTGTTCCCTTCACGTTCTACAACAAAAGGCACAATTGATGGCATCAGGACTCTTCCTTCCCGGTTGTTTCGTCACAGGTTTCCAGTTCTTCATCTTCAACCTGTACCCAGTGCCATGGCGAATCCAGCTTGTCTTCTTTACTATCAGCTTCGATCTTACCTTTTTTCTGTGGTTTCTTGTCAGTAATATCGGCACGATCCAGAATAAGTTCCATGGCTTTTCTGTTCCTTAACCTGTCACGGACAGATGATTCCGATTCCTCGGGACTCTTTTCCTTCTTGATCAGTTCGTCGGTAATTTCTACCTTCTCTTTTTCAGCTACGGCCCTGAGAATGAGAAATTCGCGGACTTTGTTCAGTGCAAGCTCTTTTGCCGCAGTTATCGTTTCCTGTCCCGGTTCATCCTCACCCAACCTGTTTATGTAATCCTGAGAAAGATTCTCAACCATATATCCTGGCGGATCAAAGGGATTGCTTTCCAGAATACTGTCAATAACAACCCTCTCCTTGAGATATACAACTTCCTGATCGTAACGGGTCCTGACACTCTCCTCAACCTTTTCCCTGAATTCCTCAAGGTTTTTGGTGCCGGCAGCCTTTTCGGCGAATTCATCATCAAGGTCAGGAAGAACAGGACGTTTCACCTCGGTCACCCGGAAGCTGTGTACAGGAGGTTTATCTTCATCAGAAGCATCATTGAGCATCCTTGCCGAGAAATCAAAACCCGGAACTGAGCCTGTAACCAGCTCGTCAAAACCGACACCTATCTGCGATTCTCCAATTCTGACATTGAATTTCTGCGTTTCTTCGGTGTTTCCAGCAGGACTGGCTTCCAGCAGCACAAGATCCCCTTCCTCGGACGGTCTGTCAATGGTTTCAAAACTGATCATTTTTTCGCGGAATGATTCAATTGACTTCTCAACAGCACCTTCGAGATCAAGAGGAGGTATTTCTATTTTAATGCCATCGGTACCTGCGGGTTCAGGTGTCTGAAAGAGAGAAAATGTCATTTCAAAACTGTAAGCATCGCCATCCACAGGCAGTTCTATCTTGCCTTCGGGGTCGTTATCATCAAGAATCCAGTCTTCCTTCTCAAGAAGTCCGGATGTAAATTCCTGTCTGACGCTGTCCGCGACTTCAGCCATTATCATGTTTCCATACTGTTTATTGATAATTGACTTTGGAACCTTTCCAGGTCTGAAACCGGGCATTTCAAGATCTTTGGAGATCTGCCTTCGTACTTTTTTGAACAATCCGCTTATCCTTTCAGCCGATTCGGTGAAGAGGACCGTTCTTCTGTTGTCTTCCGACTTGATGATATCAAACATTTAATAATCTTTCCTGTTTTCTTATGAGATGGTGCGAGAGGGGGGATTTGAACCCCCACAAGTCTAGCTTACCAGATCCTAAATCTGGCGCGTCTGCCAATTCCGCCACTCCCGCAATACATTAATTTTAGCAGATGCGAATATGCTTTGATAAGGCTTTTCCGTCAAAGCTTCCGAAAAGCACTTATTCGGAATACAGTTCCCGTGCAAGAGCCGCCTCATCGCTGTCGGGATATCTGTTCAGCAGAAGGTCAAACAGCCTGTCCCTCTCCCCGGGGGCTCCATGAATATGGTATATGTCAGCTGCCCTGAAAACAGCTCCGGGTGCCCACTCCGAATTCGGGTACATGTAGTAAAGGGCTACAAGGTCTTCAATTGCCCTGTGCGACTGTCCGGCTTCTTCCCAGCAAATGGCCATATAGTAGAGGGCATCATCCGCAATTGAGGATGCCGGATACCTGTCATGGAGTTCCATGAAACCTTCAGCCGAGATCTCGAAACTTCCCTGCTGGAACTGCCTGTACGCCTCGTTGTATAGAAGCTGCGCATCAGGTCCGGCGGTGGTATCCTGCACAGTGACTCCTCCGCTGCTGCCCAGTCTCATCAGTGCAAGGTCAAGCTCATCGGCAAGTGCGGAGAGTCTATCCACAAGATCTGCTGTTCTGATCCCCGACTGAGCCTGAAGGCCTCTCAGAAGAACCTCGTTGTCTTCAACAGACCGTGTGAGTGTTTCTATATTCTCCTGCATTCTCTGCTGATCGGTATTGATATTCTCTATCTCTTCGGGTGTATGAAACCAGTAACCGAAACAGCCCGTAGACAGCAGCAGAACAGAAATCGACGCGATTACCAGGCGCTGCATGATCAGTTCCCTGGAAGAACGCGAAGGTGAGCCCTTCTGTTAAATCCCCATGCCTGCTCATTATGAGCAGGATCAAAGGGTCTTTCCTTGCCGTAGCTTACATACTCCAGGCGGCCGGTATCAACACCGTAGTTAACGAGGTAGTTATATGCGGCAAGTGCCCTGTTCTCTCCCAGAGCCAGGTTGTAGTCTATAGTACCCCTTTCATCGCAGTGCCCTTCCAAAAGAACCCTGAAACCGTCAGTTTCCATTATGTACGAAGCATTTTCCATCAGAATCTCCAGGGCATCCCCGGAAAGCGCGTCACTGTCGTAATCGAAAAAGACATCGCTCAGGTGTTCCTGATGAACAAGAAGCATATCGGTGGATGTTGACAGTGTATCAGGGTCCCAAACACCGACAAGAGTATCAGGGAAGTCTTCAACAACAATAACGGTGGTCGTGTCAGGGCCGTCAGGTGTCGTATCACCGGGCCTGCATCCGGAACCGGACATCACCGCAACAATCAATATTGAAGCAGCCATTATGGTAAACAGTTTAGCATTCAAAGTTCACATCCCGCCTTTCATAAAAGACAATCATCTGAATCCCAGAGGCGACCAGGTAGGGCAGTAGCTGTCACCTTCATCGGACAGTTTTCTAATGGTAAGTCTATTAAGTTCTATAACATATACAGACCTCCCTCCGCCGCTATCACTGCTGAAAGCGATATGTCTTCCGGTCGGCCCCCATACAGGATCTTCGTTAAGTGACCCCTGGAAGGTGACCTGGCGGATATTGGAGCCGTCTGCATCCATAACGAATATATGAAAATCCCTGCCTGACCGGGCCGTGTATGCAATCCTGTCGCCGTCCGGTGACCATGCAGGGCTGTCGCAATAAGCGTGAGAGTTCGTAGCCCTGATGGCTGTACCTCCCGAACTGTCCATTATATAGAGTTGAGGGTAGCCTATCCTGTCACTCGTGAATACGATCTGCCTGCCGGTCGGAGAGAAACTTGCCGATGTCTCAATTGATCCTCTTAGCGTCAGGCGTGTCGTTTCATCGGTGTCGGGGTTGAGGAGGTAAATATCAATATTCCCGTCCGTTGAGAGTGTAAGGGCTATGGTTTCACCGTCCGGACTCCATGCAGGAGAGGAATTTAGACCGGGCATACTGAATATCTTCTCTGCCCGGGATTCCGAAAATCTGTAACACCAGAGGTCGGGATTCCCCGATCTGAACGATGTGAAGACTATTCTGTCTCCATCGGGAGACCAGGCTGGTGTGGTAATAACATCTTCATCTGACATCACTGTCCTGGCACTCCTTGGATCAAATGACTTCGCAGAAAGAGCGTAACCTGATGAAGTTCTCGTCACATAGGCGATCCGGGTGGAAGCGATACCTTCCTCACCTGTCAGATCATATACAAGGTCATCCGCAAAGGCATGTACCAGCGAATAGATATTCTCTCCGGAGTAGTTTCTTGCCAGAAGGGGTTCGCCTCCGGATGTAACCTCTGCACGGAGCTCAATTCCATTCAGGGAGCGCGTTACTTCTATATCTGCATTCGCATATCCTTCATCAGAGGTAATCAATAACCCGGAGAAGTCGATATCTTCCGTAAGCTGATCCAATGTTGTATCAACAAGATCTCTGTCCCCTTCAACACTCACCGAAACGGGAATACACTCCGCACTTACAGGAGTCATGGGAATAAAATCGTCCGGGGATGAAGTGCCTGCGATAAGAACCAGGAGGATTACAATAGAGGGACTTTTCAATTTATTGCTCCGGTCCGATGAATTCAATGTTTATTACTGCAGGGTTGCTTCGACCAGGCGGTATGGGGGGTATCTGTGCCATGGAAAGGGCGTTCTCCACAGCCCTGTCAAAGGCTGAAGTACCGCTTTTTCTGACAACTTCAATACTGGCAGTACCGTTGGTATCAACAGTCAGGATAATCCTGTACGATCTTTCGGGCTCCACTGATGTTCTGTATTCCCGTCTAACGGCATTGAATACTCTTGATTCGTAAGTTCCCGGTCCGGGAGCACCTTCTCCTGCCGATCCTTCTCCGGTAACAGAAGCGAATCCTTCCTCAACAGCAGGAGTCTCCTCCGATGGATTCTCCTCGGGAATCTCTTCAGGGATCTCCTGTTGATCGATCTCTTCGGGATTCTCTTCGACCGGGTTCTCGGGATTTTCTTCCACAACCAGTTCCTCGATGATCTCTACTTCGTCGGGCTCTTCGGCAGGGATCAGGTTATGAGTCGCTTCCTCCTGAATTTCCACAGGATCGATAACCTCAGCGGGAGAAATTTCTTCAGCAGAAACTGCCGTTACCATTCTTACCATTATGGCATCATCACCTCCAGCAGGCGCTTGAGCACTGCTTGAAAAGGTGATTAGACCTATCACCAGAATAAGCAGGTGCCCCGCACCGGCAAGAATGTAATCAAACCTGCGGGGTGAATATCTGCTTGAACCGCGCTCATCGGTATCAGTGAATTTCACTGTTGTTGCCCGTGCTTTCCTGTATAAGCCCAACATTAAGGTATCCCCCGCTACCCAGTTTCGTAAGAGCGTTGGCTACCACTTCATACCTTACATCACGGTCGGCCCGTACATAAGCTTCCGATCTGCCCGATGCGTACGCAGCCTCTGCCAGGGCAGAAAGATCCTCCATCAGAACCGCTTCGCCGGAAATGGACATATTACCGTATGCGTCTATTTCGACCACAAGCGACTCCGAGGGATCAAGGTTGCTCAAAATTCTTCCCTCATTGGATGAAGGGGGAGAAACATCCGCGCTTCTCTGCATTACAGGTGAGGTCAGCATGAATATCACAAGAAGAACAAGGGTTACATCCACCAGGTTGGTGATATTAATGCCGGAGAACTGTTTGTACCTGGTTTTGATC
>JAIOSX010000109.1 GCA_021107345.1 Candidatus Aegiribacteria sp. | reverse complement strand
TCATGCCGTCCCTGACAAGCCCACCAAGTCCGGGAAGACAGATCCGGTGGAAATATTCCCTGTTCCTTTCAATTGGATACAGGAAATACACTATTAATGATAGCATTGTAATCACAGCTTCGCAACTGACGCATAATCATCCCTACCGGCAGATGTTCCTCGGATGATATAGTTTCCAGCAGGATGCTCATTCCCCTCCAAGTCGCATACGTTCTACAGGAAGGAGTCTCCCTCGTCTCAATTTATTAAACTGACTATTGTTGTTACTATTATCTCCGCTTCCAGTCATTGTCTATGTTGGCAGCAGCTGCTGTATAATAAGCTTGACCACCGGTTGTAACGGGAAAACCACTCGTCTTTCCATATGAAACGCGGGATTCGCAGACTGATTCAGGGATCTCTGTCGGGACCTGAGATACTCTCAGTGATTAAGATGTTTGAGGTTCAGTGGAGGGGGGTCAGTCTGACACTACTCTGGTTATTTCCATCAGAGATATCCTACCCACCCTTGCCAACTGAAGCCCGTGATCAAGAAGAGAAGGCATCCCTGCCATTTTTGCTTCTTTGCTGAGGACATGAGCGGGTACTCCTCTGGCGATGAAGTCTCGCAGGTGTTCGGTTACCAGAAGCATCTCAAACAGTGCTACTCTACCTGTGAAGCCCCGACCGAGACATTCACCACACCCCTCTGATTCGTAAAACGGCCCCTCTGGAAGCTCATTCACACCGAGAAGTTTCAGTTGACGTACATGGGATTCGGTGAGTTGTACCTGTTTTCTGCAGCCCTGACAAAGCTGGCGGCACAGCCGCTGGGAGATTACGGCACGTACTGTGGATGATAGCTGTACCGGGGTTATGCCAATCTGAGAAAGCTTGTTGAAAACTCCTGAAGTGCTGTTTGCGTGAACCGTTGTCAGAAGCAGATGACCGGTCATGGCGGCCCTTACCGCTATTGTTGCCGTTTCCTCATCGCGTATCTCACCCAGCATTATTACATCAGGGTCCTGCCTGAGAACCGATCTGAGTCCAGCTGAGAATGTCAGCCCGGTATCCTGCTCTACCTGTGTCTGCTGAAGTCCTGAAAATCTGGTCTCGATTGGATCCTCAAGAGTGACTATGTTAACATTGTTACTGCGCTGCTTCTGTATGTAAAGAAGGCTTGAATGCAGTGTGGTGGTCTTTCCGCTTCCAGTTGGTCCGGTAATGACTATCATTCCCTGATTTCTGTTAAGAAGAGCCTTGTAGTCGAGATGCATAATCTCAGGTATACCAATGTTTTCCAGGTCCATTATCCTCGAATGTGTACTGGAGAGCCTGAGGGCTATTCTTTCTCCGTTTACCGTTGGGAAAACGGAGACTCTAACGGCATAGGTGATGTCTTCGATATTGAGTTGTCCGTCTTGTGGTACTCTCTGTTTGAAGATGGAAAGCCCTGAGAGTACCTTAATTCTTCTGACTAAATTGGAGTACATCCTCTTATCGATTTTTCCCAGGGAATAGAGATTGCCGTCTATCCTCAAGTTAACTTCTACCTTCTCCGAGTCGGGATTGATATGTATATCGCTTGCATTAAGAGAGAAACCTATGCTCAGGATAGTATTAACTATGTCCACAGCATTGTAACAGGAAGATTGTAGGACCCTTTCAAAGTCATTCTGAAAACGGGGAATTCCAGAAATATTTTTTACTTTGCTTATTCTCAGATCGCTGCTCTTGATGGAGGCTACGTTTTCCGGTTTCGTTTCCAGACTCCGCCATAGCGATTTGACGGATTTAATCAGAATACTATAAAGAGCAAGGAAAAGCAGCATCCAGTAAACCAGGGAAAGTGGCGGGTTTTCCATCGATACCCCGGCTTGCATCTGCCTGAGAAACTGGCCGGGTCCGTTAACTCCGGAAAGAATAGAAAGAATTAGAACTGACGCAGCAGCACACACCAACCTAGTGATCGCATATATATGCCCCGTTTGATGGGGAACGCGTATATTCATTTCTCGCTCCTTTATAATCAGTTTATTGATAATACTGCAGAATTCACAGGTGGGTCAACTTTGCCGTAGCACGAAGTTCCATTTGTCCGGGTGATGATCCGGGAATTTCCAAAGGTTTTAGTGCCCGGTATTCACCTGATAAACAAAGACGCGCTGATAGAGTATAGCTCGGTTCAGGTGATCAGTTTCCGGGTCTGGAAAAGGTAACCGATCACAGTCATGATGATGGTGGTGACGAAAATAATTGCTTTCGGAAGTCCTTCGGAACTCCTGTCGAAAAAGGTCACAGTTCTAATCACTCCCAGATCTACAGCAAGAAAGGAAAGCATCTTTCCTGTCATGAACGCACCGGCGAAGGCGGTGAAGAAAGATATGAGGGGTTTCTTGAAGACCTGAATGAGGACACCTGCTGTAAGAGCAATTCCGATCTGGGCAAGTTTAACAAGCTCAGGAAAGATACCTCTCATCAAGACAAGGCCTATAATGGTACCTACAAAGAACATAGAGATTTTCCATGCGACGAGCGCAATGACGGAACCAGCAGCTCCAGCGACCCAGGGAACCCATGAAGCCTGTGTATTGAGTAGATCTGCCAGTGGCTTACCACCCCATGTGAAGCTTATTGTGAAACCAAAGATGACAAGTATGAAACCGATCACTTTCCACCCCATGAGGCAGATCACTATCCCCAGCAGCAGTCCTGCAAAAGCCATCGCAACAGATCCGGTAAAAAAATCCATTTTTTCCTTAAGCAACAGAAAATCGGATTTTCCGTTGTCCGGGGAACCTCTCCCAATGCTGCTCTATCGTTCCAATGTTTCCCCGTTTCTCCCCTGAATTGACCATACTTCTGCTTTGTACAATGGCGTAATGATAATACTGTCAGCTGCTGCCACTGCTTGTGGATTTACTACTGATCTCTCCTCCAGGCTGCAGCAAACATACCGTCTATCCGGTGATCACAGGGAAATATGCAAATCATGCCGTCCCTGACAAGCTCACAGGGTCCGGGAATAGATATTCGATGGAAACAATCCCTGCTTCTTTCGAACATTTCAACCTGCAAACGGTTTTCTTCTTCTTCCAGACTGCACGTTGAGTATATCAGAATACCCCCGGGCAAAACAAGCTCACATGCATTCAGAAGGAGTTCCTTCTGCAGAATAACTGAATTTTCAAGATATTCATCCGACCATTTCCACCTGGCATCGCAGCGCCTTCGGTATACTCCGGTATTCGTGCAGGGGGCATCAATGAAAACCATATCGAAACCACTTCTGAATGGCGGCATCCTTCCGTCGGCAATAACCGGAATGCTGTTACGCCACCGTAATCTGGCACTGTTCTCCTGCCATCTATGCATTCTTGAGAAGGATGAATCAGTGGAGATAACGAAATCCGCAGCTGCCTGAAGATGGTGTGTCTTGCCACCCGGAGCTGCTGAAATCTCAAGCACGGATCCCCCTGCGGCAAGCTCCGCGGCTGCTCTCCCTGTAATTGCAGCTGCCTCATCCTGAAAGTAAACGTTATCGGTTATTGATTGAAGAGGATTCTCTCCGGTTCTCTCAAAGATACTGTAATCATCAAGGTACAGGCCTTTATCGAGGCCGTCTTCGGGGCAATCAAGACAGCCCCCTATATTCGGCACACTGTTGTTCCATTCCATGAGCTGCTCGGTCTTTTCTCGTCCAAACCTTGAAATCCATCTTGTGGTGAGTGATTCGGGGTGAGACCATATCTCATGCAGAGGGGCTCCGGCTACTTCCGGCTCTCCCTCACCGGCCAGCTTCCTGAGAACCGCGTTCACATAGCCTTTCGCCCTGTGACCGGAAAGGGCACTTACAGTTTCCGAAACGGCCGCATGCGGAGGCGTGCCGAGGATGATCAACTGTGCGGCTCCTATCCTCAATGCAGCGAGAACCTCACTGTCAAGGTCATCAAGAGGTTTTGAACAGAGCCGGGCCAGTGATCTGTCGAGCCTGGCCCGCCATACTGTTGTCTCCCTCAGGAGTTTGAGCGCAAATGCTCTATCTCTGCCACTGAGGTTCAAGTTCTCATATCCACCGGCAAGGGATTCAATTACGGCCTTGCGCGGTGAAATATCATTGGATCCGTTACTGGACGTTTTCCACCTTCTCTATCTCAGGGAAAACCAACTTCAGGTTTCGTTCAACGGTCCACTGAAGTGTTACGGTGGCCATAGCGCAGCCTGAGCATGCACCCTGAAGCTTTACTTTAACCACTTTATCCTCGATACCTACGAATGCTATATCTCCACCATCCCTCTGCAGAACAGGCCTTATCTTTTCGATTTCGGCTTTAACGTTCTCATCGTTGAATTCAAGCACATTCTCAGTCATCTCTTATCCTCCGGTCATTTTATCTGTGAAATTACAAGTGATACCATTGCCATAAGTTTAATCAGGATATTCAGAGATGGGCCACTGGTGTCTTTGAAAGGGTCACCCACGGTATCTCCAATAACGGCTGCAGCATGCTCACTGGAACCCTTTCCTCCAAGATTGCCTTCTTCGATGTACTTCTTGGCATTATCCCATGCACCGCCTGCATTGGACATGTAAATAGCAAGAAGAACCCCGGATGCAATGGCACCTGCAAGAACCCCCCCAAGGGTTTCAGCACCATTTTCACCGAATGCGAAGAAAATGACAACTGGAATAACAATGGCAAGGACACCCGGCAGTATCATTTCTTTAAGTGCGCCCTCTGTGGCTATTTCTACACACTTCTGAGTATCCGGTTCAGTTTCTTTCTCCATGAGCCCCTTGATATCACGGAATTGCCTGCGCACTTCTTCAACCATATCCATAGCAGTACGGCCTACGGCCCGGAGCGTCATCGAGGCGAATATGTACGGCAGCAGGGCTCCGAACAGGAGACCGGCCACAACATTCGATTTAAGGAGATCAATAGCGTGCAACCCGGTTGAGGCAGCGTAAGCGCTGAACAGAGCGAGAGCTGTAAGGGCAGCCGAACCAATCGCAAAACCCTTGCCCATAGCTGCAGTTGTATTACCGAGAGAGTCAAGCTTATCGGTTTTCTTCCTTACTTCCCCCGGAAGCTCTGCCATTTCAGCTATACCGCCCGCATTGTCGGCCACAGGTCCATAGGCATCAACAGACATGGTCATTCCAACGTTCATCAGCATACCAAGGGCAGCCAGAGCAATTCCGTACAAGCCGGCAAAGTGATGGCTTATCATAATCGCCGCCGCTATGAACAGGATCGGAAAAATGGTTGATTCCATGCCAACGGCTATTCCCTCTATTATACAGGTTGCAGGGCCCGTTTTAGTACTCCGGGCTATTCTCATGACAGGTCCACGGCTTGTATAGTATTCCGTAATCAGACCTATTGCAGTTCCCGAAACAACACCGCAGATGATAGCCCAGAAAACACCAATGCTGACCTGGAAGAAAAGTATTGCTCCCAGAGCCAGAGCAATTGACAGACCGGTGCTTATGAAAGTTGAATTCCTGAGAACCGTAGCAGGACTTCCCTTGCGGCTGAGCACCTTCACCGAAAGAACTCCTGCAATACTGGCGAGTGTACCGAGTGCGGCCAGGACTATCGGCAAAGCGATCAGTGTTTGTAAAGAGGCACCGGAACCTGCTGGAATCAGTCCGGCTGGAATCCCGGTCAGGCTGAACCCGAAAGCAAGTACGATTGCTGCGATAATGCTGCCAACAAAGGATTCGAAAAGGTCAGCACCCATTCCGGCAACATCCCCGACATTATCACCCACGTTATCGGCGATAACCGCCGGGTTGCGGGGATCATCCTCCGGTATTCCGGCTTCCAACTTCCCTACAAGGTCAGCTCCCACATCAGCACTCTTGGTGAATATTCCTCCGCCTACTCTGGCGAAAAGGGCTATGGAACTGGCACCCATACCGAAACCCGCAATATTCTTAAGTGATACAGTACCCAGTATTGATTCAAGTAATTCCTTCGCAGGAACGATGTTGCTGTAAAGGAGGTAGAATACCGAAACTCCAAGAAGTCCAAGCATAGCAACCGCCAGCCCCATAACGCTCCCGCTTTTGAAAGCCACGGACAAAGCCTTTGAAAGGCTGTTCCTTGCGGCATCGGTGGTCCTTACATTACCGATTGTCGCAGCGTTCATACCAATGTAACCGGCGATCATGCTGAATCCCGCACCGCATACGAATGCAATTGCAGTTCCCGGGTCGATACCGAAAAACAGCGCTATCGTGACAATAGCAACAAAGATCAGCAGGATGCGGTACTGCGTTTTCAGGTAGGTCATGGCGCCGGAATGGATCAGGCCGGCCAGATGAATCATTTTATCATTCCCGCTGGGTTCATTCTTCAGGTTCTTATACCTGAGGACAGCCACAAGACCGGTCAGCACTGCCACAAAGAGTCCCAGGTACCGGAATACTATCTGGGAAGCAGTCATTTATACTCCTTTAATTCATTGAGTAATACTAACATTATTTGTTTATTATATTCCTGAGAATGTGCCTTTTCTACTCCAGCACAGGGTTGAGGTCAAGGCGGTCTATTCTTCATGACAGTTAAGGGCACTGATGATTCCGGTGGTTGAATACCCCTCAAGAAGCGGAACTATTTCAACCCGGCCTCCGCAGGAGATAACAATATCCGCCCCGACGACGGATACCACCTCGTAATCCCCACCCTTCACAAGAACATCAGGTTTTATCTCATTTATAAGCTGAAGCGGTGTGTCCTCATCAAAAGGTACTATATAATCCACCGATCTGAGTTCTGCCATAAGTTGCATGCGTGATGGCAGATCGTTAACAGGCCTGTCACTGCCCTTGAGCTTTGTTACGGAACCATCGGTATTTATCCCTACAAACAGGTAATCCCCGAATGAACGTGCTGTTCTTAATATATGTACATGACCCGGATGCAGGATATCAAAGCAGCCGTTTGTGAAAACTATCGTACAACCCTCGGAGCGTAGTTTAGTGCTAAGTGCTTCCGCCTCAGCTCTGGTCAGTATCCTTTCTTCTTGAATAGCGGTCCACCTCCTTAACTATGTCAGACGGTGAGACCGCATAAACTCCAGGTTCTGCGCAGGTTGCTGCTGCCGCAAAACTTGATATTCTAACACCGTCATCAAGAGGCAGCCCTGCAGCAATAGAGAGGGCCATAACAGCAATGACCGTATCGCCGGCACCCGAAACATCAAAGACATGTCTTGCTGCAGCGGGTCTGTAAAATGGTTCGATGTCTTTCCTGCAGAGTACACTTCCGTCTCCGCCCAGGGTTATTAGAACCGAACCGGCCGAAAGCCTGTCAAGAAGTTGATCACCAGCTTCAATTGCATCATCGACAGTCTTTATTTCCATTCCAAGGGCACGGGACGTTTCCAGTCTGTTCGGCTTGAAAAGAGTACATCCGTGAAACTCGAAAAAATTCATGAATTTTGGGTCCACCGCCACCGGAACATTCTCTCTCAGGGAAACAGATAGAATTCCGGATATCAGACCGGGAGTAAGCACACCTTTATTGTAATCCTCAAGAACTATGGCATCCAGTTCACCTATAATCCGCTCAACCCTAGAGGATATCGTATTTTGCGTCTTCCCGGAAACAGGTTCCGTAACCTCTCTGTCAAGCCTGATAAGCTGATGTCCGCCGGACATAATCCTTGTTTTTGATGTTGTGGGCCGACTCGAATCGAGGATAACGGCATCAGTGTTTATACCTTCCTTCTCGAGTAGATCCACAAGCAGTCTGCCTTCGCTGTCGTCCCCCACCGCTCCGGCCATGAGAGGAATACCGCCCAGAGAGAAGATATTCCTCGCAACATTGGCGGCTCCACCCGGCACCCATTTTTCTTCCGTTCTTTCAAGAGATACTATGGGAACGGGAGCTTCGGGAGAGATCCTGTCAACTTTACCTTCGATATAGTGATCAAGGATAAGATCGCCTGCAACCAGTACCCTTTTCCCCCGCAGGTTATCGAGTATGTTTTCAATATTGTTTTCTGGTATCAAGAATTCCTCCATCCGGAAATTTCGTGTATAACTAATGTACCGGCAACCGGTAATAAGGAGCAGCCGTGAAACCTAAGATGATAAAACAGCCACCTCAAATCAACGCCGACTCTTCTGATACTGATGGAGTATACAGCAATGTCTTTTTTGTTGCAGCCTCCAGAGCCGAATTTGTCCTTGATTTTGCCAGAATAGTTCCAGGAGTACAGGGCGCAAAACTGAAATCAAGGGTGATAATATCACCCCATAGAATGAAAGCTCTTGTAAAGACACTGCAAACCCAGATAGAATCGTACGAAGGAAAATTCGGAAAACTGGATATCGATGGCCTGAATACATTCGGATTCCAGAACCCGGCAGGAGAATGAAAGGAAGAACAGACAGAACTAGTGTCATGGGTATCCTGATGACAGATCGAAGAATATAATGACATGGAATCAGACAGGTCTCTGGCAATGGATAGTGGCTTTTATAGTATCCTTTATGCTATGGGTGATCTCAATGGATGAGAACCTCTTTGAGATCAATGACACTCTGCCGCTTTCCCCGCCGTCCGTTTCGCCGGATTTAATCGTACTCAGTGGTCTGGGCCGTGATTCGGTTAATGTAACTTTCACAGGCAGGGGAATCGGTGTGCTTCGCGATCAGATAACGCGAAATCCTGAATCCGTTCAGATTAACATAGCTATAAGCAGTCAGAATCAGGTTTTCCCTGTCATCGTATCCCGAGAGCTTACCGGAAATAGTATTGTGTTCAGAGGAGACAGGTATTCCAGCCTTTCAGCAGTGGAATTCATTCCAGGAAACATTGAATTCACTATAGACAGAAATACCGTCAGGCATCTTCCCGTGGCAATAACCTCCTCTGCCGGTATACCTGAGCGGTATTACTGGTCGGTATCATCAAATTCAACGGTTGAGGTGGAAGGTGCCGAATCGATTATAAATCGATTAGACAGCTGCTATACCGTTCCCATTGATCCAGGATTGGATGATGTAAGAGCAGCCATTGCAAAGCCTGAAGGTGTTGTTTATATAAGTCCTTCATCTGTTTCAGCCGGACTTGTTCCACCTGTAGAGGTGGTAATTCTATTAGAACAGAAAATCATGTATTGACAGATATGAAACAAGATGGGTAGATTAAGAATGATGTTTACGGGGTAGCATAGTCAAATAATGAAAAAACTGTTTTTTGTGGAGGAATAATCTATGAGATCAAAGATTCTTGTGAGAATTCTGATTGTACTACTGGCAGCTTTTTTGATTTTCAGGATTCATCAGAGAGTCGAGACATACAGGGTTCCCAGAGGATTCTGCCAATCACAGATACGAACACTTGCTGAAGCAAATATTCAGCACATGTTTGAGATGGAGGGAATTCCGGCCCCTGATCTTGACAGCCTCCTATCATATGCAAAAGAAAACGGTTACTTCGATACCTCGATAAGTAATGACAGCATCACAGTTTCATTCAGGAACGGCAACACCAATCGGGTTCTTATCCCCGATGAATGGAATAATCTGTGGAACGCTACCGCTGTCCAGGGAATAGAAGATGAACTCGATTCGCTGCAAAATGCGCATTCGGACATCGAACGTGTAATAAGCAATCATGAGAACACCCTGGGTTTCTCGATTGATTCCCTTGTAACTCTCCGGGAAGAGTATATCCTTGAGCATTCAATCATTGAAGAAGATGATGACGAAGATATCATGACCCTTGGAGAATACTTTGACGATTCCCTGGGTTTCAACGCGCAATCCCTTATAGACACTGAAGTAGAAGTAGCTGCTTTCATTGTCTACACGACTTCTACTCTTCAGAACTTCAATGATATTATTGCACCTGCCAGGAGGGACTCCGTCTCATCTATCGTAGCAGCAGTATGTCCATCGATCTGGGCAGTGGGATATTACGACTCTGTTTACATATATGACGCGAAACTTGCACTTGGAACACAATTCGCATTATCCTGTCCCAATATCGAGAGACATGGTGGTATTGTCGGAGGATTCGTTGAAAAGGATTACCCCGACTCCATGTTCATGGAACCGGACTGGTCCGAAACACAATTCGTATACAGTTTTCCAGAGTACGGTACTATGAGAAGACTTCAGGCCTCAAGAGCCAACCTGATCCGTATGGCCGAAGAGGAAGCAGCTTACCTCGCTCAAAGATATCCTTTAGTAATTATTCCTAAACAGCCCGAGAACCTTGAATTCTCCATCGATGAACTGATCGATCCCATTGGCGGAGAGTACGTGTTTGAAGTAATTCCCGATACGACATACATCTTCTATGAGAACCCTGATGGTCAAACGTCCAGAACCAGGGGGGATTCCGTACTTGTTCAAACCATGAAATTCGTAGGTTATACAACGGCCGACCCTGAAACCTCAAGGGTAGAAGTTTACTTTTCTCATCCGATGAGATTCCCCAGCCGTGCTGACGGAGCCATTGCCGGAAGTAATGACCGAGTCTCCGTTATAATGTTCTGGAAACGTTCAGAACTTGGAACGATTCAGATTGATGAACGGGAAGTCGATCTTCTGGATGAGCCCACCTGGGATTTCGTCAGATCCAACCCCTGGGCAAATTAGCTCCACGGAAACAGATTAACAGTAGACTACGGATAATCCCAGGAACTCTTTTCATATATTGGAGTAGAGAACAGCGATAGTATAAGCCATATTCTTCTCAGTATTACTTTATTATTTTCTGGAGGTACAGATGTCAGACGAGTACAAGAGTATAGATGTTATGGGGGAACAGACGGATAACCAGTATCTGCTGGCTCTTGCCATAGCAAAACGTGTAAGAAAGCTCAGATCCGGTGCTCCCGCTCTGGTCGATGTTGACAATCCCAGAAGAAAACCATTTCAAACAGCCATGAAAGAGATTGCACAGAAGAAGATACTGTTCTCAATAGCTGAGGATAAAGAATAGCAGTTAACTGCTTTAATTCATTGAAAGGAAACCGTATTCATGAGATTGATCTGTATTTTCGCAGGTATAGTTATTTTTTCTACAGTCGCATGCGGAACTCAGGATAGTTTAAACAGCGGCGGTGATGCCGATACATCCCGTGTTCTGGCTACAGTTGGTGAAGTAGAAATCACCGAGAACATTATTAATGAAGAGCTTAACATGATACCTCCGTACCAGAGATCCTCCTTTGAGACTCCTGAGGGAAAGAGGCTTCTTCTTAATCATATCATTGAACGGGAGCTGCTGCTGCTTGAAGCACAGAACCTGGGTCTCGAAGAAGACTCTTTCGTAGTAGCACAGGTAGAACTTGCCATGCAGCAGGTTGGGGAGGCCAGAGACAGGGCTCTCCTGCAGACCTACTATCAGCAGGAAGTAGTGGATGCTGTGGTGATTCCGGAAGAAGATATTCTGGCTTATTACAACGACCATATCGATGACATTTACTATCAGGAATCCCAGGTTAAGATTTCGCACGTTATCGTTTCATCCGCAGAAGAAGCAGCCAATGTGGCTGCAGCACTGGAAGCCGGAGATGCATTTGAATCTGTCGTAGATGTATTCAGCGAACATGAACCCACCAGAGCTTCGGGTGGCGATATGGGCTGGGTAACTATCAACTCACCTATGCCATACCTTGGAGAGCAGGCAGAAATATCGCAAGCACTGTTCAATGCCGACATCGATGATATAGTCGGACCCTTCGAAACAGCCATGGGCCATCACTATTTCACTATTACTGACAAGATGGATGAAGGCGCACGTCCCTTCGAGGAAGTCAGGGAATCAATTGAAAACACCCTCAAACCTACAATAGTCAATTCATATTTCCAGGATACCATTATTCCAGATCTCACAGAAAGCTATGGTGTTGTCATAAATGAGGATGCTTTCCTGCCCGATGAAAGCGTTTCACCCGATTCACTCTTCCAATCAGCACAGAACCTGATGGAATCAAATCCGGAAACAGCAGTGGAATACTACAAGTTGTTTATTCATCGTTTCCCCGATCATGAAAATGCTCACCAGGCACAATTCCTTATGGGCTTTACCCTTTCGGAGTACGTGGGTAATTATGAAACTGCTGCTGAAGCCTTCCAGCAGCTTATAGATAATTATCCTGAATCGGATTTCGTTGACGACGCAGAATGGATGATCGAGAATATGGGTACACCTCCTGAAAGCCTTTTCATTGAAACCCTTCCTGAGATCGAAGAAATCAGTACTGAAACATCAGGAGAGTAGTCACTTCACAGTCGATTGAAAAACCCGGAGTCTTTTCTCCGGGTTTTTCTTTACCCTTTTCCGGGTTCGTTGTATGACTCATATTCGCACTATACATTTTCTGCATTCCAGGAGGTATTTATTGAAGAACTGTATTATTCTTTCACTGATCACAGTACTGATCTTTCTTATTGTATCGATCGTGGGATGCGGCCCGGTAAAGGATGAGGACTCGCCCGAAGGCCTGACCGCCCTGGCAGAGAATGCCTTCAATTCGGGAAACGTGTCTGAATCTCTGAGGTACTATTCCAGGGCAATTGAAGACTTTCCGGATAACCCTCTTTATTCCTCGTGGCAGTTTGGAAGGGGAAGGTCTCTTCTGGCTCTCGGTCGTCTTGAGGAAGCATCGGAAGCAGCGTCGCAGGCTCTGCACAGCGCAATCGATTCGCACAGTAAAGCCGGTGCCATGCTGCTCCTGTCGCAGGTTGAAATAGAACAGGGATCCTTCAGAAACGGTATTGAAACACTCCAGAACATGCAGCAGGATCATCTCGACCAGGATGAATCGGAATTTGCTGTGGAATTGTTGCGTTCTACTCTTGAAAAAGTGGACATGGGTTATCTTACTGCTGAACCGTCTACAGGATGGACGGAGGTGTTCTTCCTTCTTGAACTGGAAAAGAGATACGCGGCAGAGGGTAATAATGAAAAAGCCGTTCTGACAGGAATGGAAATAGACAGGCTCTTTCCTGAAGCTCACCAGCGTTACGGCAGGCCGGTTTTCGAGACCCATGAAGATGGTTTCGTCGCGCTGGTCCTACCCGTCAGAGGTGAAGGATCCATGTACTCCGATAGGATTGGATCCGGCGTTCATCTTGCCTTCGAAAGGTCATCAGGATTGTTCATTTCCATGCCTCAAATTATCACCTTCGACTGCTCCGGCGACAGCATGGTTATCGTGGAAATTATGAACTCACTTGGCTCGAATCCTTTGTGTCTGGCTGTTATAGGACCGCTTACCAGCAGAAACGCTGAACTTGCAGCACCACTGGCACAGAGGTGGTCTCTTCCCATGATAACACCAGCGGCGACATCTTCGGAACTTGATGATTTCGGTGATTATGTACACAGGCTGGTTGTATCACAGGGAGACGACGCTGCTGCTGTAGCCGAATACGCGGTACGAAATGCCGGCTGCCAGAAGCTTGCCATAATTCACGAATACACTTCTGAATCGGTCGCAAATGCCGAGCAGTTCAGTTCAGTAGTACAGGAACTTGGCGCTGAAATTGTAGGCATGGAGGGATACGAATCGGGAGCGACCGATTACAGAGCTCAGATAAACGCTATTAAATACCAGTATCCTGACGGTGTATTTCTCCCCGTGAAAGCGTGGGATGCTATTCAGCTCGCCCCTCAGCTGAGATTCTACCGGGTTGAATCCCAGCTCTTCGGAACATCGGGATGGGATGATGATATACTGCTGGAACAGGGCGGTGAATATGTTGAAGGCGCGGTATTCCCCATTTCCTTCGGTTCAGGTTCCATGAATCCCGCAACAGCAAGATTTTCATATTTCTACGAGCGGGAATACGATTCCCAGCCCACAATGCTGGCAGCTCAGGGATACGATACCGCGGAAATAGTACTGAACGCATGGAGAGGATCGGTCCCTTCCAGATCATCCCTGGAAAACCATCTAAAAAGTTTGAGTATATACTTCGGGGCCACAGGCATGTGCACTCTTGGCAGCGTATCTATCCCGCGCTCCGCTTTCCCTCTGGTCAGGGTGACCGACGGAGAGATAGTTGGCATTGAGTAATGCAGCCCGGCAGTGGTATGCACTGGGGAATCGATATCGGTGGAACCACGACGATTCTTGGATATCTGAAACCAGACGGATTCGTAACAGCGGTAACCCTGAAAACCGATCCTTCATCAGGACCGGATTCGCTGCTCAAGAGAATAAACAAGGCAATTGAAGAGGTTGACGTGGCTCCATGTTCGGCAGGTGCCGGTATTGCCGGCCTGGTGAATAGATCCGAGGGACTGCTTGTCTCTTCCCCGAATCTTCCCGGATGGAGAGATTACCCTATTAGGGAAAATATGTCGAATATACTCGGATGTCCCGTTGTAATTGATAACGACTGCAATGCTTTCGCCACGCAGGCCATCGAATCCTCGAGTATACCCGATTCCGGTCTATGGCTGATGATAACTCTTGGAACCGGCATCGGTGGAGCAATCATCAATAACGGCGATATCCTTTACGGATCAGGATACGCCGGTGAATTCGGTCATATGACGGTTGAGGCATCCGGAAAGGAATGCCTGTGCGGATCAAAAGGATGCTGGGAGAGATATGCGGCATCCGAAGCCCTTAGTGATTACTACAGAAAATACAGCGACAAAAACATATGTCATTCTCCAAAGGAGATAGCCCGTCTGGCTTCAACGAAACAGGATGTAGCGGTGAAAGCTTTTGAGACATTCGGAACATGGCTTGGTATTGGTCTTGCAAACCTTTATCACTGCTTCAGCCCGGATGGTGTTTTCATGGCGGGAGGTCTGGTGGGCGCATCCGAGTTCTTCCTGAAATCCGCTGAATCTGAGTTCCATAGAAGATGTCCCTGCACCTGGAACGTGAATGTACTTCCGTCAAGTTCCGATGCAGGAGCTGAGGGAGCTGCAATCATGGGAAGAAACCGGATCGGATGATCAATCAGCTTCCCCGGCTTCAGGGATAAATGTATTGTCAATTGCATAATGGAATACCTGTAAATGTAGAATCTGTTATTCATTGTTTGCCTTGAAAACGGAGAATATCATGCAGTCAGAAAATGAGAAGCTTTCTATTTTCAAGAGGGTGGGCGGGTTCCTGCTTATCATTCTTGTGCTTATCGGCTTTTTTCTTCTGGGCGGGAAACTGATCGGCCTGTTCACTTCTCATGAGCCTGTTCCGGATATCTTTCGAGTCACAGGACACTTAGTCAATGTTCTGTTAGCTGCTGCATTTGGTGCTCTTGCAGCTGCTGCGGTTGTGTATGTCACAGTTCTTCTCACCAATTGTTTTACGTTTGATTTCAACATACCCTTCTTCTCGAAGTTCAAGAAGAAGCTCTATCTTATCAGCATCGCAGTTTTTTTAGGCTTATCCCTCTCAATGGGTTTCTTCGTTTCTGTGCCGGTTACACCGATCCTTGTGCGTCTCGGCATACCGGGGCCATTACCGTTCATTATTCCCATTTTGATCTCATTGATAGTCGTTCAGCTCATTTTGATCTGGGTCAATATCTGGGCACCGCTGGACAGAATGATTCTCAGTAAAAGGATGACATTGCTGGGAATTGATCCCGCCAGTCTCGGTAAGGGTACACTAGTTGGGATTTCGGACCCTGCCAGGAGCAGCTTCAAAAAGCTGACTCTCGTAGAAGATGATGTCGGCGTGCTCTGGATAGAGCCGGCGCAACTTGTGTACAGAGGGGATACAGAGAACTTCGTACTGAAACGGGATAACATAATCTCAGTTGAATGCAAGGCAGACGCGGGAAGCATGGCATCATACGCCGGAGCAGTATTTCCTATATTGCACTATCGCAATACGGACGGAAATGAAAGCACCATACGCCTTCATGCCTGGGGTTGCTGGTCGCTGAGCGGTCTGTCGAAATCCCTGAGGCTTCTATCCTCGAAGCTCGAATCCTGGCATTCATCAGGTACTGATCTTTCGACAGAAAAGGATAGGAACATAATCCATGAAGAATAGAACACTGCACATTTTACTTATCTTTATCATTTTCATGCTGTCCGGATGTGCCGAAATCAGGATATCAGACAGTATATTTCCTCGAACTGTCGGAGATTTCAGATAGCCATGAATAATGACATTGAAATATTCAAAGGAAATGAAATCGATTTTGATTCTGATGATCTTGCTGAATTAATCTATGAGTCATTTAAAGATAAGATTTCTGTATTAAAAATTCATAAGGAAATAGTAATCGAAGTAATAAAGGAATCTTACAATTTAAGTAATTGCTTTTTAGCTTCTTCAGATAAGATCCTGATTGGTGTAATCGGATTCACAAGCAATCTATACATGGTAAAGGCTATAAGTGAGTAGGCAGTTGAGCAGCCATCTGCTCCGACTCAGGGGAACCATATGACGTTGACGACGATAGTACACCCCGCATATTACCAAAACTGGATAGACGCCGTGAACTATGGAGTGAATTGGCTGAGAATTCAGTTTACTTATGATATCTTCGCGTGGAACGCTAATCTACTAATGCCAGGTTCCTTCATGGGAGCGGAAGGAGTTGCAATCATGGGAGGAATCCGAACCGGATGACCATTTTTCTGATCTTAATTACACTTTACGCAACCGAAACTGCTGTGCCAGACAGCACTTCGAGTGATTCTACACTTACCGCGGAGAGACTAGAAACAATCGCCTATTCTGCTGATTCACTCGTATTTTATCCGGATACCCGTGATCTGATACTGGTAGGATCAGCAACTCTTGATTACCGGGATATGACGCTGGCATCGGATACCGTAGAATACTCCGCGGAGGATGAGATCATTACTGCCAGAGGTTCATCCGAACTCTTCGATCGTGGAGAGTCAATAACCGGGAACGGGATGGTATACAGTATTCAAACTCGAAAAGGACGCATAATGAGTGCGTCTTCGCAATACGAATTCGGATTTTACACCGGCGCGACGATAACAAGGGTTGGCCGTAATGAATTTAACATAGTTGATGCCAGATTTACAACATGCGATGAAGACAGCATCCACTACTATTTTTATTGTCCTGTAATGAAGGTATTCCCTGATGACAAAGCTATCGCCAGACCAGTCTACCTGTACGTTGAAAACACGCCTGTTCTCTATTTTCCATACTGGGTCTTCCCGATAAGACGGGGGCGACAACCCGGATTCACAATGCCCAAATTCGGTCAGACCACCAGGGATGGCAGGTTTCTGAGAGAATTCGGGTACTACTTCGTTTTTTCCGATTATGCTGATCTCTGGGTACACGGAGATATAATGGAGAAAACCAGGTTCGTGCTGGCAGCCGATGAGAGACACAGGATAAGGTACTTATGCAATGGAAACCTTAGAACCGAATGGAGAAGGGAATTTCAAACCCACCGTGACAGATGGATGGTATTCGGCAACCATCTGCATGATTTTCCGGACGGGACTACGGTAAGAGTACAGGGTGAGTTTCTCAGTGATAATTCCTACCTTGAAGAAACACAACAAAATCCTGAAGATCGTATGACGGGAGAACTGCATTCCTGGATTAGTGTAAACAAGTATTTCGGCAGAATGAGTTTCCAGGCCGTAATGGACCGGACAAGCTACCTGAATACTGATCCTGATACAATCCCGGGAGAGGTTGAATCCAACCAGGAAATCCCGGACATTCGACTTTCTCTCCCCTCAGCTCCTCTTTTCAGAACACCTTCAGATCCCTCACTTGTCCGTCCATGGCACTCTATCTACTGGAATGGAAGCGCGCACTACCTCTCAAGGGACAGGAG
>JAIOSX010000229.1 GCA_021107345.1 Candidatus Aegiribacteria sp. | reverse complement strand
GTGGCTAGTCCCAGGGTCAATCCGGTACTGAATCCCTCAAACAAATAAATGTCCTCTCACTTAATGTTTTGCAGGGACATTCTGCAATGTCCCCGCACTGAATTCCGCAGTTTCAGAGGAACTGTCAGAAACTGAAAGAACCAGGATAAAACTCAAGGCCTGCTCTAAAACGCCACCAGTTCCGATTCGTAGCCAGATTGGTTCTTTCCTGCTCGACTATACCCCATATACGGGCGGTATTCCCGAACTGGTACTCAAGCCCCGGACCGAACACATACCTCTTTCTGTCAGGACCTGCTCCTGCAACCGATGTCGGAGTAACGCGTGCCTCAGCATCGAACAGAATGGAAAGCCCTCTGTAGAGGTTGATCCGTGAGAAAAAACCTGCCCGCTCCGTTCTTATGGATGATCTGGAGAGTTTCCCGAAGACAACTATTGAGGATGTAATATCGCGTGATTGCATGAAACGGTAGACTATTCTCGATTCAGCTGACGTACATGCGGATCTTGTTATACCGTCATCGAAATCGATAACAGATTCAAAGGTTGTGTTCACAGATACCGAGGGAATGACCATCTGAACCAGTCTAACCCTTGATGTTAACCTGTCGGCAATATCGTGATCATTGTAATCCGAACCATCGTATATTGAAAAGGTCATACCTCCACTGACAAACATGTTAGCGGGAAGTGTGTGTGGTCGAACGGCAACGTTGACATCTATCCTGCTCCAGCTGGCCTCGTAATCTATAAAATCTGAACTTGTTTTATGGTTTAACCCGGCCACGGAAAGAGAGGGTCCCAATGGGGTATCCCAGGTTATACCGCCGCTTATCCGGGTTTCCGTCCATGCAAGATCGTAATCATCTTCCTGTTTGAGATCCCTGTTCCAGTAAATACCTCGTGCAAAAAGGTGAATGTCCTCAGAAATATCGGCTTCAATACCAAGACCGGGTCTTATGAAACCCTCTCTGTAAGCAACTCCAGCCTGTCCTGGCAGCACTATTTCAGGATTGTTGTCTCCAACATCCACAGTCCAGCATACATCCGGGTTGATTAGTACAGGCCCGGCCTCAATCGAGAAATCCACATCTGTCCTGCTGTAGGTGTTAAGTATCCTTGGCACGACACCTGTAGTATCCTCGTGGGAAAATCTCTGGTGGATAACAAGGCTCCAGTTCCCGCCCTTAAGCAAACCTCCCAGATCCCCTCTGCCCATTTGAGGAGAAAGACTATCCCCTCCCGTCTGTATATCCATCCAGCCATCGAAGGAAACCCCCATGGCCAGAGCCGGAAGCAGGATTAGAAAGAGAAATATAGAAGTTCTCATCAGTATATCGCTCCTTCCGGACACTCTTCCACACACCTGTAGCAGAAATGACACAGGGAGGGATCAATGACAGCATCGCCTTCAATAATTTCAATGGCGTTGTAGGGACAGACTTCCATGCATTTTCCGCAACCGGTGCAGTCATCAGAATTGACAAGAAGCTGTGTGCTTTCCACAGGCCCCTTGCAGGCTATGAACAGAATGAATACAACCACGAATACAGCAAATGCCTTACCGAATTGCGTCATAGCTGCACACCCCCTGGCAGAACCCGCACCCTATGCATTTTTCAGGGTCTATATGAGATTTGCCATCGATTATTTCAATAGCATCCACAGGGCATACTTCTTCACAATCACCACATCCTGTGCATACGGAACGGTCAACCCTGAAGAAGGTTTCGGCCAGTGCGATACTTGCAAGAATCAGTAAAATGGCTGTTACTACTATTGCTCTCCGGGTCATTGAACTGACCCCTGGATAAACTCCTCAATGCCCTCTTCATCAACCTCGAACAGACCGTAATGCAAGCCGGAAGATGGGGCAAAAATAGCATCCACCGGACATACACTCGAGCATATTCCGCAGGCTATGCAAAGACCAGGAGTGATAAGAGCCTTTCCGTCTATATCCTCTGTTATCGCGTCTGTAGGACATCGATTTATGCATATGCCGCATGCAATACACTTAGAAGGATCAACAATAAACGCTCCCGGAATCTGAACGGATGTCGGAAATACCCCGTTGGAATCGGGATATATGGTCGCGAGAACTATTCCCCATTCGGGATCTTCTGATACGTACTCTGTCTCCGAGCAGCGAATTACAAGAGAATCAAAACTACCCTCGAACTGTTCCCATTGAATCACACTTCCGACGGCATCCTGCGAGAATGTAAGAGAAGCTGTAACAGTTGAGACAAGAACAAATATAACTGCCGGTATCAATGTTTTCATTCAGCAACCACCTCCTTCATTATTGACCATAGACCATACTCATGGCACTGAATAAAGCACTGACCACAATCTATGCAAAGGTCATAATCAATATGTATAAGACCGGAATCCTCTCCGGGAGTATTCCAGTCAGGTGTGTACGAGATAGCATCAACGGGGCACCCCGGCCCGCAAGAATCCAGAAGTATGTAACAATTATAAGCGCAGTGACCACACCAGCTTTCAAGATTCATGTATCGAAGCCGGTAGCTTCCTGAAGCTGAGACAACCTCAGACTGCGTGTTACCAGAGCCCATAGCCCTCATCGCGAAGTAGTAAGCCTGTCCGAAACAGCTGTTGGTAATTGCGTTGACAGGACAGACTCTCACGCACTCACCACATGCAGTGCACTTGCTGAGATCAATTACAGCTTTTCCTTCAATAAGGCTCATGGCGTTCTGAGGACATGCGTCAACACACAGCCCGCACGAGATACAAGTATTCTCGTACACTTCAGGCTGCACCTTCACGTAAGCAACCATGGATGTACTGTCACCGGCGGGAATTGAGTCAATTCTTAAAGAGGTATACCAGTTTGATTCGTTGATGGGATGGGGAGATATTCTGATATCGTACCACTGCGCATCCTCGGCGGCTGTCCATCTGAGGGTAAATGTGGAACTTTCTCCTTCAATCAGTTCTCCATATGTGCGGCCCGTATCCACCAAAAGCTCCGTACTGAAATCCGGGCCGGTACCGGGCGCCTGGTCTTCGGCGAGACAGGAAGACAGGAGCAGAGTCAATGCCAGTGCGGCAAAGAGCGTAGCAGTATTATTCAATTGATTTCTCCTTATGAATATCTGAGTTTTCTGAACTATAACTATCAGGATTTTTAATGTCAGCATGATATATATAGTCAAAGAATAGGGAATTCAGTTCCCTATGTAAATTCATATGGATTATTTGCACTTGCTGAAATTGCTTTATCACGGCATATTCTCGACCCGCGGAGGGGTGCCGGAGTGGTCGAACGGGACGGTCTCGAAAACCGTTGACCCCCTATGTGGGGTCCGTGGGTTCGAATCCCACCCCCTCCGCCACCGGGGAGTTATCAAACCAGGATCCAGCAGCTTCTGTCAACTGCATGGGTTTTCTATGTTCCGGACTGGTCTATAGTAGCAATTCGGAGATGACTTGTGTAATAAGTTGCTTAAGTTCCGGCAGATCACAGGT
>JAIOSX010000167.1 GCA_021107345.1 Candidatus Aegiribacteria sp. | reverse complement strand
TATTCTGCAGCTGATAATCTCCACTAAAGGCAACACAACAAGAATCTTCTACTATCCTCCGCTACCTAACCTTTCGATAGTGAACAATCTTGTTATCGGCAGCAGAGAATCCATAAGAACCTATGTAGAAGGCTGGACTGAGAACAGACCGATACTGACACTTGAAGGGGTTATACCTCCAGACACTCATCTTGTTCTCTATAAACCCTTTGCAGGTCCTCCAGCTGAATTTGCCGGAATGCTCGCATTGGAGCTGGAAGCCACGGGCTTGAGTATCCATCAGGTACTGCAGGGAGAAGCACCTGACTCAGGATTACTGGTTCAAACATCAGTAATATTTTCAGATCCTATGTTTATTCTCCTGGCTTCAATGAATAAGTGGAGCAGGAATATGATAGCTGAGATGGTTCTGAGAACGGCAAGCCTTGAAACTGGATCCAATCCCGCCTCAACTGGAGCGGGATGTGATGTGGCAGGTCAACTGCTTATGGATCTGGTTCCCTCGCTCACGGAATTTCAGATTGCTGACGGATCGGGTCTTTCCAGGTTCAACAGCCTAACGCCGATTCATCTTGCGGAAATACTCTTCGAAGGAATCGGTTCAGTGGAATGGGGAGTGGAATTCCTTGCCACATTACCTGTCAACGGAGTAGATGGAACTCTGAGATCAAGAATGACAGATTTACCTCCGGGAGCATTTCGCGGAAAAACAGGAACTTTGAGTGACACATCAACGATTGCAGGACTGCTCACTTCTTCGTCAGGCAGACGGATAATACTGGTTATTATGCTTGAGGTACCCAACGGTCATATCCTGACTGCAAGGGCACTGCAGGACAGCCTGGTATCATGGTTCTGGGAGAACTACTGACAAACCTTTCCCCCGAACAGGGATTTAATTCGAAGCCGGAAGGGAGTAATAAGGGATTCAATAAACACCTGCGGTGAAACCTTGGAATTCCCGCTTTCTCTTTCTACGAAAATTATGGGAACCTCGCCGATATCCGTACCGTTCTTCCAGACATCATAAAGAGTTTCCACGAGAAACGCATATCCTGAGGATTTGATATCATAGGACAGGAGCAATGAGAGCAAGTCAGAGTGAAAGCCTCTGAAGCCGCTTGTGCAGTCGCTGAAAGGCATTCCGGTCAGTAATCTGATATACAGGTTCGCTGAATAACTGAGATTAAGTCTGATGATGGACCAGTTCAGTACGCTGACACCCTTCAGATACCTGGAGCCCACAACAAAAGCATGATCATCGAGCGCGATGTCAATTGCCTTGAGATGCATCGACTGGTGAGACAGGTCGGCATCCATCATGAATATCCTGTCCCAGCGATCAGATTCATAAACCTTCTGAAAAGCTTCTCTGTACGCCTGTCCCAGGCCCTCCTTGACCTTCCTGCTCAGTAGCTGGACCCCGGGATCCTTTTCCACCAGTTTCTGGATCCGCTGCGCGGTTCCATCAGGTGAACTGTCATCTATGAACATCAGATCCCAGTCGTATTCCCTGCGGATAGAGTCATAAAGAGGCTGGATGTTCTCTACTTCGTTATATGTGGGTATGAGTACGATCCGGTGGTGTTTCAGGACGAAACTCTCTCTAGGTAGCTGTCATTCCGGGTATCGATTTTTATAACATCCTTTTCCTGAATGAACAGCGGTACCTGAACCTTGAGCCCGGTCTCCAGGACAGCAGGCTTTGAACCACCGCTTGCAGTATCCCCTTTCAATCCCGGGTCGGTTTTAAGTACTTCAAGCTTAACAGTATCCGGAGGTTCGACCATAATTGGTTTATCATCAACAAACGCGATTTTTACTTCGCTGTTCTCAACAAGGTATTTGGATGCATCTCCAACCAGATCGTAATCAAGGTGTATCTGATCATAAGTATCGGGATTCATGACAACGAATTCAAGATCGGTCATGTACAGCAGCTCCCAGGTCCTGTGCTCTACTCTTACTTCGATAACCTTCTCACCGGCTCTCCATGTGCGGTCCAGAACTTTGCCTGACAGTATCTCCTTCATTTTTGATCTTACGAATGCAGCCCCTTTTCCGGGGTTGACATGTTGAAATTCTACAATCTGGCAAAGCACTCCACCTATATCAATAACCATACCACGTCTAAAATCGTTAGTGGTGGGCACTGGTCATACCTCCGTTTTTTCGGCTAACTCGTACAGGATATCCATGGCGTGAAGATAGCCTCTGATTCCCGCACCCGCTATGAACGCGTCCGCAGATTTTGCAGTCACGAGGTTGTTTCTAAAGGATTCTCTTGAAAACACCCGGCTTATATGCACTTCTACCACCGGACCGTCAAATGCCGCCAGGGCATCGATGATAGCTCTTGAATAATGAGAGTACGCCGCTGGATTGATGACTATACCAATGGAACTGCCTGAAGCACTGCTAATTGCTCTGACAAGCTCTCCTTCAATATCGGATTGGATGAATTCCGCCTTATAACCATCAATGGAAGCTTTATTCTCAATCATCTCCAGAAGCTCATGCTGGGTATTCGTTCCATAGTGTTCAATCTCACGGTTACCGAGTTGAGAAAGATTTGGACCGTTAATGACAGTAATTGTACGGGATGGAATCATTCATTCTCACCATCGTAGGGCTTCAGATGAAGATTCTCCTTTTCTTCGTCTGAGAAAAATTCAAGCAGACTGTCCGGTGAGTTTCCCACGATAAATGAATCATCTTCCAGGGAATATCCATCTGATTCGGTCTCTTCTGATTCTGAGAATGCTTCTTTGAGTATACCCTGGGACTTAAGTACTCTGTTCATCCTTTCAGTTTTTGGGAATACTTCGCTATCGTGTTCGGGTACATCTTCTTCAGTCTCTATTGATATCTGAGTATCCGAATTTCTCATGGATCTGGCTTCTTCAAGTTTATCCCTGACCTCATCATCCCCTGGTTGCTCAAATAAATACTCTTCAAAATAGTTGATAGCTTCACTCCAGTTTTCCTTCTGAAAGTGTATCTCTGCAAGATTTAAAAGCGCAACAAGGTTCTGTGGCTGTGCTGCATTTACACCTGCAAAACTTTCCATAGCTTTCTCAAGAAGTCCAGACTCCCGGTAGCATTTTCCGAGAACCACATTTATGGAAGTATTGTTCTTCCATCTTCTCAAACCGGTCTCCGCCACTTCCCGGGATTCGTCAAGTCTGCCATCCTGACGCAGAATTTCCGCAAGCCTTGCGCACAGCATGGGAGAAGGATTGCTGATCCATTCACTTTCAGCTTTCTCAAGATCCCGTCTGGATACATTATCCGTCATTATATTCCCCCAGTATGAATGTATTCATAATAATCCAGCCTTCACGAATATATGGTTCCTTCTCACGATGCTCGTGGAAGATTTCCATATCCAGAAGGTATCTTCTGCCGTTACTTCTAAGAATATAACTTGTAAACGCGCCTGCATTCAGGTGCTCCGGATTTCTCCACATACCCAGAAGCTTCCAGCCATGAAGACCTCTTAGATCCATGGGCTGTACACCAACAGACGATCTGTCAACCGAGTCGGCAGCAGCATCATAGAAATAATTCCTTGCAACCGCTTCTCTCCATATAACAGCTTCATCCGGAGACAGTACGACAGAATCGTCTATCCACCTTATGCTCAGCATTAGAAGGCAAGTATCGGATACGTTCCTTTGATACTGGATGAATCCGGCTTCAGGATTCCACTCTTCGAGATGGTACGATTTTGGTATATCCATGCTGAAGCCGAATGCAAGAAGGCTGTCTATCCTATCGGGGCTGCTCATCTGTGTTGATACGAAACTGCTGTAAATATATGATGATAGGTGATTGTTGTAAATCTGTTCAAGTAGATTAGATAGCGCATTCGTATCGGTGAAGTCGGGCAGCACTATTCCCAGAACATACTGGTCTTTCGCCCAAATATTCTCTCCACGATAGATACCATTGGACACCTGAAGTTCATCGGGAAGCTGATGACTGTTTTCGATTACGAACAGAATAGTACGCCTGGTCTTGAGATCACCCCTGAAATCCTCAATCGAGCAGGTTGAGAAATCAAAGACATTCTCCGCTTCCACTGTTGTTACCTGAAGTTGGATTTCCTCCAGCAGATCGTCCATATCCTGCAGAGTAATATCAGGCGCGTAGACTATAAGAACTCCCTTTACTGGACCGGTTGCCGGCCCGGCACAGGCAGCCAGCAAAAGCAAGACAGTTATTAATACAATATGTTTCATCTGTTCTTCTTCCTGGAGGAGAACAATGGAACAACGTAGCGCAACAGAGTAACTGCCGCAGGCATGAAACGAGCTGCTCC
>JAIOSX010000255.1 GCA_021107345.1 Candidatus Aegiribacteria sp. | reverse complement strand
GTTTTTCCCTTCGGCCCGGGCATAATTTTCAACTCTGCTTTTCAGGACAGGGTCAATACGTATTATCATTTGCTTGGACATATACCACCTCCATATGTGATATAACGTATATACAATAGATACGTCAAGAGAAAGAAGTCAAAAGCTTCGCGCGGTAAGAGCGGATTAATCCGGCAGAGAATATTTCATGAACTCCACAGAATTATATCAATTCATCTTCGCAGCCTGAATCAGGAAAACAATCTGTATGATAGAAGAATATGCATGGATACGATAGAACCATTCCTTCGAAAGCCGCTGGTGAAGGTAATTACCGGCAGGAAGCGGAGAATAGTATTCCCGGAGATCCTATACCGGATGCTCTCCTGCAGGATACCGGCCTTCAGGTAGAGTACGTCGAACGGGAACGCGATCAGGATGGTTTCCTCGGGATGAGACCAACATAATACCGTAATACTTGAGGGAGTTCGTTTAAGCCTCCTGGAACAAAGCTTGAAAAGGGGCAATGCAATGTTACGAATACTACTGGTTCTGTCATGTACCATCTCCATGGTGATGATCATCATTTCCTGCGGAAGCGATCTCACATCACCGGAAAGCGGAGTAATGAACGTCTCCGGAGCATGGCAGGGAACATGGGAAAGCACGAGCTATCAAACGAGTGGTCCGTTCAGTGCGCTATTCTCTCAGAACGGATCGGAACTGACCGGGTTCATAGATATACCGTACATCGGCTTCGACGATGTTTAGATTACGGGTACTGTGAGCTCGAACAATGTCGCTTTCGGAGATGTAGGCGATGAAATACAGTTCATCGGTACCATCGCCTCTGATACTGCGTCCGCATCCGGCAGCTATACCAATCCGGGTCTGAGTGATGAGGGTACCTATCTCTGGAATGCTGATGTTAATAAAAGATTAATCTTCCGGCTTGATACAGAGGGCGGCAATATCAACCAGCTTCCGCCCTTCGAGTTCAATTACCTTACCTTCGACGGGACTCATTCGATGAGAGGTAGGGATGAAGGTACGGCTGGGAGAGACCGGACTGAACGTGAACCGTGTGGGATTCGACGGGATCCCACGCAGAAACCAGACGAATGGTATTGGTAAGATAGTATTCTCCATACTTGATCCACTGCTTCTGAATTAAGGAGAAGATCATGCATAACGATATATACAAAAGACTTGCCGAACACCTGGACAGTCTGCCCGGCGGCTTTCCACCGAGTCATACCGGAGCAGAGATCCCGCTGCTTAAGAGACTCTTCACTCCAGAAGAAGCTGAGCTCGCCTGTGATCTGACACTGGAAAGAGAGGATGCGGCAGCATTCGCATCCAGGGTCGGTATCGACCCGGATCGTACGGCCAGGGCACTTGCTGAAATGGCGAAGAAGGGTCTTATCTTCTCGGTTCATCCGGAGGATGGGCTTCCGCTATACCAGGCCGCACCTTTTGTAGTAGGCATTTACGAGTTTCAGGTGGGAAACCTGGATGAGGGTCTTGTTGAGCTTCTCAACGAGTACTGGAGTTCACAGAAGAGAAGTCGTCCACTGAAAACCATAACTCAGATGCGTACCATTCCAATTGGAGAAAGTATCGACCCGCACCTGGAGGCACTTCCATACCAGAAGGTCAGAGAACTTGTAGAAGTTCATGAACGATTTGCAGTTGCACAATGCATCTGCCGTCTTCAAGCCAGGCTGGAGGGTCAGGGTTGCGATGCCCTGGATGAAGCGTGTCTCATGTTCGGTGAATGGGCCGATTTCTATGTTCGCGGAGGTAATGGGCGATATATAGAACTGCCTGAGGTTCTGGAGATACTGAAAAGAGCGGACGAGGATAACCTGGTACTCCAGCCCAGCAATTCCAGGGAGATCGCTGCTATCTGCTGCTGCTGCGGCTGCTGCTGTGGAATACTTCAGGGGATAAAACGTCATCCCAGACCTGCTGAGATAGTCTCAAGCGTTTACACGGCCCTGCTGGATCAGAGTTTATGTACCGGCTGCGGTGTCTGCCTGCAGAGATGCCAGATGGACGCCCTTACCCGCGATGGTGATGTGGTGAGTCTTGATCCCCGGCGATGCATCGGCTGCGGTCTCTGCGTGACAACGTGTCCTGAACATGCGCTGACGCTGATCCTTAAGCCCGGATTCGAAGAGTATGACATGCCCGCAAGCATGAACGATACATGGAAAAGGATAAGTATGGACCGGGCTGAGGCGAATCGATGATATGTTTCATGGTCTTTCGAGCGGCTGACAGACAGGACAGATGAAGCTGCTGGTACTTCCGGTTTTTATTTTCTCGATAGTCGCACCGCATACCGGACAGGGCTCTCCCTCCCTGTATCCTATAAGGATATCATCCATTGTGAATCTCCCCTTCTGACCGTGCAGACCGACTTCGTAGAAGGCTCCCCCCTTCTCAACGCTCGGCTGAAGCCCCCTGTGGATCGCCTCCATAAGTCCGTTCACTTCTGTATCGGTAAAAGTGCTTATTGAACGAAGAGGGTGCAGCCCGGCCATGAAGAGGATGTCGTGAACGTAGGCGTTTCCTATACCCGCTACTCGCGACTGATTGAGAAGATACGCTTTGATCCCTCCCCTGCGGCCATTAAGCATTTCTTTCAGGTCCTCTGATGACAGATCGATGGCATTCGGACCCAGTTTCGCGGTCATGGTATGGCTTCCGAGCTCACCGGCTGGAACGTAATGTGTGTAACCGAACCACCAGAAGTTGACAGACAGGCAGGTATCGTCATCAAAATCAAAAAGCAGACGTCGTTTTTCAGGAAGCGACGGACGCGAAACAAGCAGGATTTCACCCCCCATTCCCATACAGATAAGCAGCCAGCCTTTTGATGTCTCGATGAAGATCCATTTACCGCGGTATGTAACACCAATCAGCCGTGCTCCATTCAGGGCTGCAGTAAAAACGTCCTCGGACACATTCAGGCATTTCGGCTGCAGTACTTCGATGCCTGTAATCGTTCTACCCGTCAGGGTTTCTTTCATCTCTTTCGCTCTGTTCAATATTTCAGGAAGTTCGGGCATCTCATTTCCTTCTCTAACAGTATTCCGGTAGGAGTGTACGTTATTACAGCCCTCAGAGTAAATATAACAGTAATGGATTACTTCGTTCTCAATTAACCGATGTATGGAATAGTACACCGGTCTTCCATGTATCAGAACCGGAAACAAAAACTTTTACATGGAGGTCTGAAAGAATGAAACAGCTGATGATAACAGTACTGATCCTTGCTGTGGCAACCACTTTCTCCCAGGGAGATTCAAGGGAAGAGTCGGGCGCAGGCAGGATGCAGGTTGTTGGAGAAGAAGGCGTTATAGGTGAGCTTCCACTGGAGCACACGCAGGTGGAGATCACCATAAGCGGAAATCTTCAGCGAGCAACCGTTCGCCAGATCTATGGAAACCCCTATGACGAC
>JAIOSX010000314.1 GCA_021107345.1 Candidatus Aegiribacteria sp. | reverse complement strand
TACATATAACACTAAACTGCCCTATTACGGAAATTAATCAGGATAGATTACTTGATATTGTTGAGAAATTCGAACACTCGGAAGCGAAGTGTCTTACATTTCAACATCGCGGTTTCATATGGCATGGTGGGTTTGTAGAAATGAATCATAAATTAATAAGTTATCAGTACAACAAGATTAAGAGCCGAAAAAATAGAATACCGATACTATTTCATCCAAATATTAAATTCAATGATATCGAAGCTTACTATATGGATAAAGAATATCCCTATAATAGGAATGAATGCTATTTTTCATGGTTTGTTTTATTTATACAACCTAACGGTAATATAATACCATGTGATGAGATCAACATAACAGTTGGAAATGCAATGACTGAAAGCCTTAAGAGTATTTGGAATAATGCAGAATATGTAGACTTCAGGAGAAAGATCATCCTGAATGGCGTATCACATTCAATATGCCATAGATGTGATCATAGGGATTACTAAATAGAGGAGCTGACACATGATTACAATCGTGATACCGGCATTGAACGAAGAAAAAACCGTTGGTATATGCGTCAAAAAAGCCATAGAGACTATGCGCAATCTTAATGTAGAGGGAGAAGTAATAGTCGCTGATAATGGATCCACTGATAAAACAGAGGAAGTAGCACTCAGGGCGGGCGCAAGGGTTATTAAGACGAAAGAGAAGGGCTATGGTGCTGCATACAGGCATAGTATACCACACGCTCTGGGAGAGTTCATTATAGTGGGAGATGCTGATGATTCGTACAATTTTGAAGAAATAGGCCCATTTATTGAAAAATTGAATGAGGGATATGAGTTAGTGATGGGAAACAGATTCAAGGGTAAAATAGAAAAGGGGGCCATGCCATTATTGCATCATTACATAGGCACTCCCATACTAACCGGAATTATGAATCTATTCTTCAAGGTTGGGATTGGCGACACAAACTGTGGCATGAGGGGATTCACAAAGAGCGCGTTTGAGAAAATGAAATTAAAAACCTCCGGTATGGAATTCGCAACAGAAATGGTGATAAAGTCTTCCGCTGTAGGTCTTAAAATATGTGAAATTCCCTGCAATCTTTACAGAGACAAAAGGGGTCATCCACCACACCTGAACACCTGGAAAGATGGATGGAGATATCTCAGATTCATGTTATTGTTTGCTCCTTATTGGACCTATCTTGTTCCAGGACTGACCTTGATGTCCATCGGAATTCTGGGAATGATCACTCTTTTCGTAAGGGATTGTACAGCACCACAATTATTAGGCAACATAATAAAGCCAAAATACTTCTCCCTGCTTCTGCTGCCACTGTTAATGGGAAGCCAGATAGTGTCTTTCGGAGTTATTGCTCATAGTCTCAGTTATACAAAACACTACAATAATATTAATAAAAAAGTAAGTAATCTTCTAGAAAAATTCAAACTTGAAAAAGGTCTGCTTGCAAGCCTGCTTCTGTTATGCACAGGCGGCTTAGTATTTATTTATCTGATTGCTTCTAATTACTGGGGAGTTGGCCCGATTATCGGTAATGCGGTTAGAAATGACTTGAGTGTTATAGCGACCGCGTTGATTGTTTTTGGTACGCAAATATTTTATACATCATTTTTACTTAGTATAAATATTCTAAAGGTTATTTAGTGCTATGCATTACATTGTTATATAGGATAAGAATACATTAATGAAAGAATTACGAGTTGCTTTCTATAAGAGATGGGGAAAACACTCAAAACCATATTTCAAGTGGCAAGCGGAGCAAATATCAGAATATACGGGCAAAAGAATAGCTGATATTGGTTGCGGTTTAGGAAATTTTGCAGAATTATTCAGCGACAAGGAACTCTATTTAGGATTTGATCCAGACGAATCGGTTCGCAAAGAAATAAGGAGATTGGAATATCCCGAGAATTTCAGATTAGCAGATACAGGTGATATCTGTCTGGATGAAACAGTTAATGAGATCGATGTAAACGGCATAGATACTGTTATATGCATAAATACATTAGAGCATATTAAAGATGACAAACAAGCACTGATTAATATGGTGAAGGCAGTTAAGAAGGATGGTCATGTATGCTTGATTGTTCCTGCTCTGCGTTGCCTTTACGGTTCGCTGGATGAATTTGATGGCCACTACAGAAGATATTCAAAAAAGGATTTGTTAGTACTCACAGATGATTTAGGAGTGGATATAGTTCTAATACATTATATGAATATGATCGGAAGTATAGGATGGTTTATCAAGAGCAGAATTGTAAAAGAGAAAACATATAGGAACACGAATTTCAATATTATAGTATTTCTTCTGCCGATGATATCGCTTTTAGAAAAATGTATTAAACCTTTGTTTGGTCTTTCACTTGTTCTGGTGCTGCGAAAGACCTGATATTCTCCCCCTGAATGCTGCCGATTGCAGAGATCCCGTGCAAACCGCGAGTCCGGGCATGTGATACGGAGATCTAAAATCGAGAATAAAGACGACCTTCAGAGTATCTTGTTCCAGCCGGTGGGTGTTTTACTGTAGCCTGACATTTCCAGGGTGAGTTCGTCACCGTCCCATTCGGGGAACCTTACCGCCCTGCAGCCCTGATATCTCAGGTACCCCTCAAGTGTTTCAAGGAACTTGTGAATCTGTAGATTCTCCGCAATTTCAACCTCAGTGACGATTGTAACCGCTCCCGGCTTCAGCACCATGCTGCCCATGTTCTCCCCCGAAAGTTCGAGTATCAGTTTTCCTTCATCGCCGCTCAGAAGGCGGGGCGTATTTCTTTTACTCCTTTTTCGCTGCTTTTTTCTCAGATAGAAGATCGCCAGCGCATATAGAACTGCGAAGGAGAGGACGGCAGGAATAGCGGGAACCTTCCCTGTCAGTATTATCAGAACAGCAAGAATGATCCCGTGCAGAAGAAAGAGAAGTCCCATGAGTATGGACATTTCCCCGGAGAATTCTCTGCCGGTTGAGAATCCGGCGACCCTCTTCATCTGGGAAGCCAGCCACGGTTTTCCTATTGCTGTTGATACTAGCAGCACTCCTGCAAGGATAAGCTCAAGAAGCACGTATCCCGCTCCACTGTATCCCAGGCCTGCGAACATGTCCCCTGCAATACCTGCGGATGCCAGCACCGCGCCCTCCAGAATGAGGGAAGTATGCTTTGTCCCACGGAAAAGCAGCAGAAAAAGGAATTCCCCCAGACCAAGGGCAAACACCGCGAAGGCAGCTGTGTACCCGTCAAGAAAGATGTCAGCTGCGAGATATCCAGCGATTACGACAAGGGTTGGATACAATCTATTCTGGTCTCATGACGAATTCCTCGCCCTCGGTATCCAGAAGCACTCTCTGTCCCTGATGTATACTGCCGTCGATTATGGCGTTAGCCAGTTCGTTCTGAACGTACTTCTGTATTACCCTCTTCAGTGGTCTGGCACCAAATACCGGTTCGTATCCAAGCTTCGTCAGCAGATCCAGGGCTGATTCGGATGGGACAAGAGTTATGTTCTGTTCCTTCAGTATCCTGTTCAGTCGCTTCAGCTGAATCTCGACGATTTCTCTTAACTCCTCCCTTCCGAGCGGACGGAAAACGATGATATCGTCTATTCTGTTAAGGAACTCCGGCCGGAAATGTGTACTCAGTTCCCTCTTAGCTCTCTCCGTAAGCTCCTCCTGGGTCAGCTTGCCTGCCGTTTCAGCTATCCAGTCACTGCCGAGGTTACTGGTCATGATGATCACCGAGTTCCTGAAATCAACGGTTCTCCCCTGGCCGTCCGTCAGACGGCCCTCATCAAGTATCTGGAGGAATACGTTGAATACCTGCTGATGAGCCTTTTCGATCTCATCGAACAGAATAACGGAATAGGGTCTCCTCCTGACTGCTTCTGTCAGATACCCTCCCTCATCGTATCCCACATATCCGGGAGGAGCGCCTATAAGCCTTGAAACGGAATGCTTCTCCATGAATTCGCTCATGTCGATTCTTATCATGGCGTTCTCGTCATCGAAGAGAAAATCCGCAAGGGATCTTGCAAGCTCCGTCTTACCCACTCCTGTGGGTCCCATGAATATGAAACTGCCAAGAGGTCTGTTGGGATCCTGAACGCTTGCACGCGACCTTCTGACAGCTTCGGAAACAGCAGAGACCGCCTCATCCTGGCCTATTACTCTTTTATGAAGCTCATCTTCCAGGGAAAGAAGCCGTTCCTTCTCACTCTCCATAAGTCTTGATACAGGGATACCGGTCCATTTTGACACAACCTCGGCGATATCTTCTGCAGTAATTTCTTCGGAAAGAAGCGCTCCCTCCCCCTGGAGATCGCTCAGCCTTTCCTTCAGAGTTGCGGATTCATCCTCCAGCTCGCGGATCGTGCCATAAGTTATTTCAGCTACCTTCTCAAAATCACCCTGACGCTCGGATATCTTGGCCTGTCCACGGAAATCTTCAATTTTCCTGGCAATGTCACGGATCTTATCGATCAGGTCCTTTTCATTTTTCCAGCGAAGTTCAAGAGCTGTTCTATCCTCCTCCAGTTCTGCGAGTTCCTTGTCGATTGCTTCAAGCTCAGCCTGACAATCAGCCTCATCTTCTCTGCGCAGTCCTTCCCGTTCGATCTCCAGCCTCATTATCCTGCGCCTGATCTCGTCAATCGATTCGGGCATGCTATCTATTTCTATGCGGAGCCTGCTTGCAGCTTCGTCAACAAGATCTATCGCCTTATCGGGCAGGAATCTGTCGGTGATGTAGCGGTTTGAAAGTGTAGCGGCGGCAATGAGAGCAGCATCCTGAATAATAATCCCGTGGTAACTCTCGTACCTGTCACGAACCCCCCTGAGAATACTTATCGTATCCTCCACGGAAGGAGCCGTGACCATAACGGGCTGGAAGCGTCTTTCCAGCGCGGCATCCTTCTCAACGTGTTTTCTGTATTCATCCAGTGTCGTGGCGCCGATACAGTGAAGCTCTCCCCGGGCAAGGGCGGGTTTAATCATGTTGGCTGCATCCACCGCACCTTCAGCGGCACCAGCGCCAACAATTGTATGCATCTCATCTATGAAAAGGATGATTCTTCCCTCAGCATCGGCTATCTCCTTCAAGACCGCCTTCAGCCTCTCCTCGAATTCTCCCCTGAATTTCGCCCCCGCTACCAGGGCACCCATATCCAGAGCCAGTAGGCTCTTATTCCTGAGTGTTCCAGGGATATCACCCTCCGTTATTCGCCTTGCAAGTCCCTCAACAATTGCTGTTTTACCTACTCCGGGCTCCCCGATAAGAACGGGATTGTTCTTTCTTCTCCGACCCAGTACCTGCATGACCCTTCTAATTTCATCATCCCTGCCTATGACCGGATCCAGCTTCTCCCTGCGTGCCATTGCTGTAAGATCCCTGGTGTATTTTTCCAGAGTCTTGTAGTTGTCTTCGGCTGATTCAGAACTGATCCTGGAAGATCCTCTTACGGAAGCCATGGCCTTCAGGAAAGCCTTATCCGTAACTCCTTTTGAATGGAGTAAATCCGCAACCTTTCCTCCGTAACCAAGCAGCCCAAGAAAAAGATGTTCCCTGGCTACGTATTCATCCTTCATTTTAGCGGCTATTTTTTCAGCTGCACTCAGTATCTTTGTTAAATCAGCTGACATTCTTGGTTCGGAACCACCGTGTGTTCTGGGCAGTGAACTCAGCACTCCTGTTATCTCGTCTCTTATCGCCTGCCGGTTTAGTTCAAGGTTATCCAGAACTCCAGCTATTACACTATCCTGGTCATCAAGAAGCACGGCTGCGAGATGAACGGGAGCTATCTCCGGATTACCGGCTTCAATCGCTATTCGGCTGGCTTCCTGGACAGTTTCCCTTGATTTTATCGTAAATTTCTCAAAATTCATTGATTACCTCCTGTCGCTACAATAGAAGCATATATCCTGCCAGGCAACCTTTGGGATCAGGTTTATTGGGGCCGTGTAGTGGGGGCCCCTTTTCTGTTTTAACATCAGGTTGTAGTTTCACCTAACTGGAGAACCGAATCGTTCACAAAAACGGAAGGATATACATGTTAAAAACAGGGGTTATCGGACTTGGCTACTGGGGACCTAATTTACTGAGAAATATTCATGCCAATAAGCGCAGCGGGGAACTTGTAATGTGCGATTCGGATCCTGCCCGTCTTGAGAAAATGAAATTAAGATACCCTGATGTAAGTTATACGCCTGACTACCGTGACCTGTTCAATGACAGCAGTCTTGATGCCGTCGTAATCGCTACGGATGTCTCTTCACATTATCCGCTCGCGAAAGAGGCTCTGCTCGCAGGAAAACATGTATTCGTTGAAAAGCCCTTCGCCGCCAGTACCGCAGAGGCGGAGGAACTTGTCGCCCTCGGCAGGAGTAAGGGTCTGATAACAATGGTGGGACATACATTCATGTTTTCACCTCCAGTTATCAAGACAAAGGAAATTATCGACAGCGGCGAACTGGGCGACATTCACTTCATCACATCGAGCCGGGTGAACCTGGGGCTTCACCAGAAAGATGTTTCAGTTATCTGGGATCTCGCCCCTCATGATTTCTCCATGCTGTTCTACTGGCTCGGGGAGGAACCTTCCAGGGTGAGCGCTTTCGGTCATGCATACGTTCTTGACGGAATCCCGGATGTGGCTTTCATCAACCTTGCTTTCCCGAGCGGAGCCATCGGTAACGTACAGGTCGCCTGGCTCGCACCGTCAAAACTCAGGAGAACGGTAATTGTCGGAAGCAGGAAAATGCTTGTTTACGATGATACCGAACCCATTGAGAAGATAAAGATTTACGACAAAGGCGTTGATGTAATTGAACCTGAAAGCTTCGGTGAATACCAGCTAACCTACAGAACGGGAGATATCGTTTCACCAAAGCTGCCTGCGGGTGAACCCCTGGGAGCAGAAATGGAAGAATTCCTGAGCTGCGTAGAAACCGGAAATAATCCAAAATCTTCAGGTGAGGAAGGTCTTGCTGTTGTGAGAGCTCTTGAACTGGCCGATGCCAGCCTCAGGAAGG
>JAIOSX010000170.1 GCA_021107345.1 Candidatus Aegiribacteria sp. | reverse complement strand
GTTTCGCCGCTAAGCCCCCGCAACGGGCCGAAGGGCATGCAATCGCTGCCGAAGCCAAGTGAAAAACCGGCATTTTTAACAAGGCTGAAAGGGTTGAGAGTCAATGCTCTTTCCTGTCCAAGTTTTCCTGGTACAGCCCCCCTTTGATCTGCCATCTGTTTACGAAATTCGGCTGCATGACAAAGGAGTGAACTGCATGATCCCATCCCCCGAGCCAGTCGGCGTTGAGTTCTTCCGCGTGTTCTATCCTTAGCGCTACAGGATCTTTCCCATCATTATTCATACGAAAATCATGGCTTACCCGGTCTATCTGAGCAAGCGCCCTGCCCCCTATTGCATGGTAAACAGCAATCAGACCCAGGCTGTCGGCGAACTCCAGACTGCGCAGGACCTCTTCATCGGATAGTAGAGGTTCGGTAACAGTCCCGTCAGAATAGCTCCCGGATACGGCTGCGGTAGATGCCCCAAAAGATCCGTCAAGGAAGAATTTTAAGCCATCAATACCGGAAATAATCCCTTCGGGGCATCGGGGGGATTCACCTAGGAAACCGGCATCCTTCCCGAAAAGACAGATGGACATTCTGATGGAGGGATTGATTTTCAAGAGTATTTCAGTGGTTAGAAGGGATTCAAATGTACATATTGCGGTGACTCCTGAGGAATAGGCCAGTTCTGTGGCAATTGAACATGCCTGGTCCAGAATGTGCGGTTCAGGCGGGAAAAGACTTTCAAAATCGAAAACAATCCCCTCCTTGATGATACCTGTTGAATAATCCAATCCCGCGCACTCGGGAGGGAGCATATCAATCATGGCTGAATTTGCAAGAGCTTCATGGCAGCAGACCCTTCTGAGGAAAACCGGGCGGTTTCCAGTTGCGCGGTCAAGTTCCGCAAGGGAGGGAAGCACAGGATGATTCCAGCTGCTGCAGTCGTATCCGAACCCTCTGAGAATTCCTCCAGTTCCTTCCGAATCGATCGAAGAAGAAACCAGATCAAGGAGATCCGCTGCGGATACAATTCCTGCAATATCAAGATACAGGCTTTGAAGCCCGCTCCAGCAGAAATGGCAGTGCGCGTCTACAAAAGCAGGTATTACAAACAGATGTGAATGCACATCAGCAGATGGAGAAATATCCATTATCCTCTTCCCGGAGATCGATATTCTCGACTGAGGGAGTACTCCGCTTCCCGGACCTGCCCAGATTCCTCCGCAGACAAAGGATTTCAAGAACCGCTATCTTTCAGGTGATGGAACATAAGGTCAAGAACTTCGGCTTCAACCTCAAAACTGAAGAAGGTGGAACCACCGCGTCGCTCAACTGCCGTAACCCGGCCTCTGATCTCAGCGGTTACATACCCGCCCGGAGGTACCGGCCCTTCAGCAAACTCCCTGCTGCTGCTGCCTGGATCGGATATTTCCCTGGCCTCGATCTCGGTGAGTTCCCCTCTGTGCCTGAACCAGCGAGTAAGGATTATGTAGCTGCCTTCGCTGACGGATGAAGCACCCGGGAACCGGACATCGAGAACAACAGGTGAACTCTCATCCTTCTTTCCGGAGTTGTATACGGCTACCCTGTTCCTGCCCTCCTTCTTGGCATCGTAGAGAGCCTGGTCGGCTGCGACAAGCAGCTCGCTGCCTGCCACAAAGGGGAAAGTGCTTACACCCAGAGAAATAGTCACAGAGAGTGGGATCGGTGAAGATTCATCTTCTTCTCCGGATTGCCTTTCAAGGGGGGAATCGTAGATGCTCCGGCGAATCCTCTCAGCTGTCCTGCCAGCCTCATCCAATGTTGTATTTGGAAGAAGCAGGGCGATCTCCTCTCCGCCATACCTGTAAGCCTCACCACGGTACCTTACAGCTTCACGGATGATACGGCTTACATGCCTGAGGACTTTGTCGCCTGTATCATGCCCCCATCTGTCATTGAATTTCTTGAAATGATCGATATCGATCATTATTGCTGACAGGGGAAGATCTTCCTCCCCCATTATCCTGAGCAGTAGTGGAAGACTGCTGTCAAGAGCTTTTCTCGGTGGTATTCCTGTTACTGTGTCCAGTTCTCCCGTCCAGGGAAATACCAGCTGAGACTCACTGCTGCCCATGAATGACAATTACAAACCTCCCGTGGTTGCATGAATAATAACAGGATATCGAATAAGTCAACCACCCTGATATTGACGAGGGCGAATGAAAGGAACAGACTATGATGTATTTGTTAAAAGTGGAGGGAAACCATGTTACTCATTCGCGATTCTGTTTTTATGATACTTCTCGTAACAGCCTTAATCATGATATCATGTTCATGGTCAACTTCTCAGCAGGAAATCCTTGATGCATACAACGAGGCTGCGGGATACATTGACAGGAATGAATGGGAATCTGCTGCCGGTTCAATGAGTTCCTCCACTATGCTCTTCCTTGATTCACTGTCTTCGAACCTTTCGGCGAGGGGACTGCAGGGATACGGATCCGCTGCAGATCTTCTTCCTATACTCTGCAGGGAGTATATTGACTTCAGCGGAGATGTAACTATGATTTTTGTTCAGGGAGATCAGGCGGAAATTACTCTTTCCTCTGCAGAATCGCAAAAATATCAGATGATTCTGGAGGAGGGTAGCTGGAAGCTCACTCTGGAAAATACATTCAGGAACAGGATTGATACAGCACTCAGGGGTTCGTATGTTCATTAATTGTATATTACCGCACAGTTTCTACTTTCGTTAGCGTTTGCACCGTACCGGTTCGGAAAACCGGAAATACTCAGAAAGAGGGAATTTCGATGAAGAGATTGGCATTACTTCTTGGTATACTTGCTATTGCTCTGTTTGCCGCCTGCGGCGAACAGGCGGATGAGGGAACACAACCATCCACAGATGATACTGATGAAGCAGCAATGGCTGAAGTTACCATTACAAATGGACTTGAGTCATGGGACATCTATTTCATACTCATTGATCCGTCCGACGATATGTGGGGCGAGGACCGTCTTGGAGCCGATATTCTTGCTCCGGGAGAGTCCTTCACAGTTGAGATCGAAGAGGGCACCTGGGACATGATGGTCGAGGACGAAGACGGTGACACCTATACACTCTGGCAGGTTGAGATAGGATCTGAGGGCTACGAGTGGAACGTAACTCTCGATGATATGGATTCTGGATGGGATGAAGATGAATTCATCGAACCCCAGATAATCGAAACAGGCGAGGGAAGCTCATCCATAACCATCACCAACGACCTTCAGGGATGGGACATATACTGGGTATATGTAGATCCCTCCGACGCAGCATCCTGGAGCGATGATCTTATGGGTTCGGATATTCTTTTCCAGGGTGACCAGCTCATCGTCAGTGTAGACCCCGGAACCTATGACATACAGGCTGAGGACGAAGACGGCGACACATATACACTCTGGGAAGTTGAAGTGGATGCAGCCGGTTTCGAGTGGTCCGTAACACTAGATGACATGGACCCCATGTCGGGTGATGAAACATTTGAAGGTGTTTCGCTTGAAACCGGTGATGGAACCGCGCCGGTCACCATCGTAAATAATCTGGGCGGCTGGGACATCTATTACGTATATGTGGATCCTTCGGATAGTCCCTGGGGTGAAGACAAGCTTGGAGCCGACATTCTTACAGGGTCAAGTGAGATCACAGTCTGGGTAGACCCTGGAACTTATGACATACAGGCTGAGGACGAAGACGGTGACACTTACACCCTCTGGGGAATCGATGTCGATGAGAACGGCTACGAATGGGTCGTAACTCTTTCGGATATGGATTAAGTTAAGCACCAGATAATTTTCAACAAACAGGAAAACCCGTGGATTGCACAGCTCTCCACGGGTTTTCTTTTATACTGAAACAGTTACTTCGAGTAGAACTCGACAACCATACGTTCATCTACTTCAAGTGGAACATCCTCCCTGGAAGGAAGAACCTTCATGATTATCTTCCTGGCAGCGGGATCAACGTCAAGAAATGCCGGTACACCAATACCGGAACCCTCGGTAATGTTAGCCTCAACGACTTTCAGCTTCTTGCTCTTCTCTTTAAGAGAAATAACATCACCTACCTTGACCAGATAGGACGGTATGTCCAGTTTTCTGCCGTTAACGGTTATATGACCGTGACAGACAAGCTGACGTGCCGCAGGTATGGATATGGTGAAACCTGACCTGGCAACGACATTATCCAGTCTGCGTTCGATCTGCTGCAGAAGGTTATGACCGGTTTCACCTTTCATCGAAGTGGCTTTGCTGTAATACTTGCGAAGCTGCTTTTCCGAGAGACCGTAATTGAACCTTATCTTCTGCTTCTCGATAAGCTGAAGCCTGTATGTTGAAGCTCTTTTCCTGCGCCATCTCCCGCCATGTTCTCCGGGGGGATTCGGGTTGGCAGGATCTTTTCTGGTCAGGCCGGGAAGGGGCCCCAAAGACCTGATCTTGCGAAATTTCGGACCGCGATATCTTGACATTAAGCAACCTCCGTTTTCTGTGCCTCACGAATCCATCGTGGCTCGGGCGATAACACCGGACACCCGCCGGTGAACTGTACTTGGACAGCCATCTACCATGCTTCGGCACAATTTTAATAACGCTGAAATCTAGTGATTGAAGGTATGAGCCGTCAACATGTGTAAAACATACATATGAAGCGGGGATATGCCAGAAAAGCATACCCCCGACTTTATCTGGGATTTATCT
>JAIOSX010000361.1 GCA_021107345.1 Candidatus Aegiribacteria sp. | reverse complement strand
TCAGCAAGGGAATTGTGTTTGATCATGTGAACTTCAATTACTCATCCAGTAACAAAAAGGTCCTTGATGATATTTCACTCAGAATCAAACCAGGAGAGATGCTCGCTCTGGTGGGAGAGAACGGTTCAGGTAAAACAACCTTTGTAAAGCTTCTCTGCCGGCTTTACGATCCGGCATCTGGCAGCATAAGTGTTGATGGCACATCCATAAAGGATTACAAAGTAGAGGACCATCGCAGCAACATAGGCGTCATCTTTCAGGACTATGCCAAATACCATCTCACAGCGGGAGAAAACATCAGGCTGGGTGATATAAAGCATTCACCGGATGATGACATGATTCGCAAAGCAGCAGAAGCAGCAGGCGCAAACGATCTTATTGAGAACCTGCCGGACGGTTACAACACCGTGCTGGGCAGATCGTTCAAGGGAGGAATGGAACTCTCCATAGGCGAATGGCAGAAGATCGCCCTTGCAAGGGCGTTCATCCGTGACACTCCTATAGTTATTCTCGATGAACCCACCAGCGCGCTCGATGCCAAAGCAGAACATGCTGTGTTCATTAAATTCAGAGAGCTGGTACAGGGAAAAACCTCTGTGATTATCTCGCACAGATTTTCAACAGTAAGAATGGCAGACAGAATCGCAGTGATGGATAAGGGCAGAATCATCGAACACGGCACTCATGAAGAACTGATGGAGATAAACGGCAAGTACCACGAGATGTACACCATTCAGGCCAGCGCCTACAGCTGAAGCTTTCCATCCCTGAACCGTACCACCAGATCATAGGGCTTCTTCAGAACAAGTATTTTTCGTTCAGCACACCACTTGCCTACAGTCTTCCCACCACTGATAAGACGAACAATAGACTCGGTATCGGTCCCTAGGCTGATGGTATCAATCTCAGGTCGCCATATCAGTCTGACTACCCCCGAGTGTCTCAGGAGAGAATAAAACCATCTGGCAACTCTCCTGGGGATTCCTTCCCTTGAAACAAATCCTGCCCATAGAGAACCGCGTTTCCCACCGGTGACTGATTTCCGCCGTTGCCCCTCGCGTTCAACGGCAATAACCCGTCCGAGAACCCTTTGGCAGGAAACCTGTTCTATGGTTCCCTCAGGATTATCATCACCCTTTACTTTTAAAAAATCATCGTGTTTTTCAACTATCCTGTGGACAACATCAATTCCATGAACGGAATCGCTACTATAAACGATCACATCACCCTTACTCAGACAGTCATATGGCACTTCCTCAAAGATGATGCAGTCGCCCTGTTGGAAGGTAGTTCTCATGCTTCGCCCGCGGTAGAACCGGAAGGAGGTTTTCACTGTTTCATGCATTTCAGGATTGCATCCAGATCGATGTAGTCTTTTTGAAACCGCATGAGGTAAACCGGCGCTGAGGTCGAAAGGTCTCTGTAAAGGTCCAGCATCTTTGTATGATAGATACGGGGAATATGAAATCTGGCACCATGGTGCTCGCCCCAGAGAAATGAGACCAGCTCTAACGATCCCAGCTTTTTCAGGCTGAACTCATCAGCTTTCTCAAGAAGAAAAAATGCCGCTGGAACGGAATGACCCGGATCAGGCGGGAAAGTGGTCCATGGCGTCCCGTATGCAAGCCACTGCTCTTCTGTTTTCCTGAAGAGAACCCGATCGTCCGCGAGTACCTTTCCGCCATCACAGAGGCCGGCAACAGTCGTTTTATCGCCTTCATCCATGGCCATAAACACAGCAGCCCGTCCGTTTAAACTCACACAGGAGCTGTGGACTATAAGCGTGTTCATGTCATGAAGAAACGGGGAGAATATTAACGGATCCACTCTGCCTTTACTTACCGTTTTTATATTCCCGCCGGAATAGAAGGCATCCATACGGTGCCGGAGGAAGTCTGTTACTATAAGTGACTGATCTCTGATCTCAAGTGTTACTCGATCCCCGTGGCCGGAACAGTCTTCAAGCAGCTTTCTGACAGAGGACATGTTCAGCAGATGGCTGTTCCAGCACGGAATTTCGAAATGTTCAAGGGGGTAATCAAATATACTGAGCAGCTTATCGCATTCAGCCTGCGAAAGAGGTGTTTCATGCGAAGCGATTTCTTCGACTAGAATACATTTGACGGTGGAAAAAGGATCATCACAGTCCGAGAGGAAGGCAGAGAAACGAGGATAACGAAAGCAATTGATTTCCGAATCACAGTTTACGTGGAAACAGCTGCCCGCTAGTCTGAAAGAATAACTGTTTAACTGGTTTTCAGACACACGGCATTATGTATGAAGGGAACCCGCGGCACAGGCATTGATGACGTTTCCCCCTGATGGATCGCAGTCTCCATATTCAGGAAAAACACCGGTTGGAGAACAGAACTGCTCAAGCTGTGATACTGAACTCCCTCCGGGACAGTTCGCAACGGTCGGCATAGTTCCATTCGCACATATTCCAGGAGGCTCCTGCCCTACAACACCAAAACCAGAAAGGTTGAGTGCCACAGGTTTTGTGTATTGCTTTCTTTCAATCATAATACTCTCCTTTATTTTACTAATATATTCATTCTGGATTCCGGGAAAAGCCCCAGTTTTTCCGCTGTGTTGCAGAAATTGTAGGGAGCGTTGAGTTTTCCGGTTGCATTGTAATTCGCCGCGACACATGTGCCCTTGCAGAATCTCTTATGAACGCATTTGGAGCATATCCCCTCAAGTTCATCCGGGATTAATCTTCTGAGTTCAGCTAGTTTCGGAGAATTTTTCCAGATATCTTCAAGATCATCCGCTTTCAGGTTTCCGTACAGAAGATCATCAACCGATGTTCCTATCCCGCACAGGGCAAGATCTCCATTGGCCAATAATCCAATGATATTGTGTATAGTGCATCTTCCCGGTCTGCTCCTGAGAAACCGCGCAGGTTTCTGGAACGCCAGGGGTATATCCAGTATTACGAGTATTCCGGCAGATGGAATTATCTCTTCTTCCAATCGGTCGTTCAGCTTTATTATCTCAGGTACCGTGAGAACCAGGTCTTCATCGAACTCGCTTCCCCTCCCAACATGCTGCACATGATTGAACTTGACCGAACCGCAACCGAGATCCTTTGCCAGCTCGATTACCTCACTAATCTGGGAAATATTCTTCCTGTGAAGAGTACATATTATTTGCGGTCTAATGCCGGTCTCAACAAGATTTCGTATTCCCTGGACAGCACTGTCGAAAGATCCTGTTACTCTTCTCAGTTCCTCATGTGTACGGGCGTCTGCGCCGTCCAGACTAACCGAAATGAAGTAGAATTTCTCGGTTGAAGAGAGGAATTCAGCCATATCCCTGTCAATCAGAGTACCGTTCGTTTCAATAACAATTCTCATCCCTTCACTGGAAATGAGTTTGATAATGTCTTTAATACGCGGGTTAAGCAGCGGTTCTCCACCGGTGATTTTCACGGAGCCAAGGCCAAGGGGTTTGCCCTGTTCTACTGCTTTTTTAACCAGTACAGGATCAAGGTGCAGGCTGCTTGTTGTATCGGCCTTCTGATACTCCGGGTTTATCCAGCAATGTGAACAATTGAGATTGCATGCTCCCGAAGCGTACATGTATATTGATCTAAGTGCCGGTATTTTGGGAGTGTTCTCTTTCACTCCAATTCCCCTTTCCTGTCAACTGCATCGTAAATGCTCCGAATTCCGTTGGCTTTCAGGAAGTTACTATAGCATACTCGCCAGTTGGGTTCCAGAAGAGTCTTCTGTATCTGCTGGGTGATACCGGGGCAGCCACCGTTACAGTAATTCACCCATTCGCAGTTTGAGCAAGCGCGTATTTTCGATAATGGAACCACATACCTGTCTCTAACCTCTTTTATTACAGGGCTGTTGCGCCATACGTCCAGAATATCATCGGTGAGCATGTTTCCCATAGTAAGATCGTGCAGCATAGAACATGGCACTATTGATCCATCGTGCAGAATTCCCAGTTTGCTGAAAACCCCGCCGCAAGATGATAGGAATCCCATTTTCCATCTTTCGGTGACCTGACCAGTTTTCCTTGTATCCTCCATCTCCCTGTACATTCGCAGTTTAGCAAGAGGTCCCGCATTAGCGATGATCCGTCCAGGGTACTTTTCCTGCAGTTTCTCAAGTTGTAATCCTACTCGAAGCGTATCGATATGATCCAGCGCAACTTCACTTTCATATGTGCATCCAGCTCCAATAGGTGAAGCCTCATTGTTTGAGATGGAAGAGATACCGATATCATCAAGCAGCAGTTCTGCAATGTTCTCAAGGTCATTCATATTGTGTCTGCTGAT
>JAIOSX010000270.1 GCA_021107345.1 Candidatus Aegiribacteria sp. | reverse complement strand
ATTTTTCGCCGGTTATCCCATAACTCCGTCAACCGAGATAGCAGAGCTGCTTGCACAGTACATGCCTCTGCTTGACAAAAAGTGGATCCAGATGGAGGATGAAATAGCAAGCATCAGCGCTCTTATTGGAGGAAGGCTCGCAGGCTCAAAATCCATGACAGCAACCAGTGGCCCCGGTTTCAGCCTTATGCAGGAGGGATTGGGATACGCCTGCATGACGGAAGTTCCGATTGTAGTTGTAAATGTCATGCGGGGAGGTCCCTCCACCGGCTTGCCCACGCAGGCTGCCCAGGGGGATGTTATGCAGGCCAGGTGGGGAACCCACGGAGACCATCCCGTGATAGCCCTCGCACCCTGTAATGTAAAGGAATGCTTCGAGCTGACCATAAGGGCATTCAACCTCTCGGAGACCTTCAGAACTCCTGTTATTCTCCTGCCGGATGAGATCATAGGCCATATGCGGGAAAGAGTTGTCTTTCCCCGGAAGGAAGATGTCCATGTGGTACCCATGCCTGTTCCCGACGTTCCAGTTGAATGGTACGAACACTACCATGAATCGACATTGAATGTCTCTCCCATGGCCAGTTTCGGCAGTGGGTACAGATACCATGTGACAGGCCTTACGCATGATAAACATGGTTTTCCCACGAGAAAAGAAAGCGAAGTGATTGCGAAAATGCTAAGACTCAAGCACAAGATCACAAGACGACTTGATGAACTTGAGGATGTTCAGATGCATGATGTAGAGGAGAGTTCCGTGGTTATCTTCGCCTACGGTTCCGTTTATCGATCAGCTCTTGCGGCGCAGGCACTTCTGAAGAAGAAGAGGAAAACAGTTGGTGTTTTCCGCCCTGTGACCCTCTGGCCATTTCCTGATAGAACAGTAAAGGAAATGCTGGATACCAAGGATGTTATCCTTGTACCGGAGCTGAATCAGGGACAGATGATACACGAAGTCGAAAGAATGACCAGGGATTCTGTCAGAGTGGTTCCCCTTCACAGGGTCGACGGGTATGAGATCACCCCTGAAGAGATCGTTGACGCCGTTATGGAGGTGAGATAATGCCTGTTACAATTCCCTACGAGTACAAATATCTCAGAGCCAAGAAACGATTTCCTCATGTATGGTGTCCCGGATGCGGTATAGGCATTGTCATGGGCTCCATAGTCAGGGCCGTTGACGCTATGGAATGGGACAAAGACGATATTGTAATGGTCTCCGGGATCGGATGCACTTCCAGAATGCCGGTATACGTTGATTTCAATACACTTCATACAACTCACGGTCGCGGACTCGCATTCGGGACCGGCGTAAAAATGGCAAACCCGGATCTGAACGTTATGGCAGTAATGGGCGATGGAGATTCCCTTGCGATAGGCGGCAATCACATCATCCACGCTGCCAGGCGCAATATCGATATTACAGCAATTATCGTTAACAACAACAATTACGGGATGACCGGTGGTCAGTTCTCTCCAACCACTCCTCCCGAAGCTAAAACATCCACTACTCCTTACGGGATGATCGAGCCGGGTTTTGATGTGTGCAAACTCATGGACGGAGCAGGTGCATCGTTTGTCGCTCGGGGTACAGTTTACCACGTAACCGAGCTTGATAACATGATTCTGAAGGCGTTCATGAAGAAGGGCTTCAGCGTAGTTGAAGCTCTTGCTCCATGCCCGACTAATTTCGGCAGGGCGAACCGCCTCGGAGGCCCGGTTGAGATGATGCAACTTCTGAAGGACAATACGATTAACTTAAGTCAGCTGAAGGCCATGAAGCCCGATCAGACAGAGGGTAAGATTGTTCGGGGCATCTTTGTTGACAGGGATTCCATCTCATACGACGAAAGATACAGGGGGCTCTGCGAAAAGGCTAAGAAGGCAGCGGAGGCTAAGAAATGAAGAAATACTATGAGATAAGACTGTCGGGCGCGGGAGGGCAGGGACTGGGTCTTGCGGGTAGAGTATTCTCAGAGGCCGCTATCGAGTCAGATTACAATGTATGCCAGACCCAGAGCTACGGTCCGGAAGCAAGAGGTGGGGCAAGCAGAACAGATATCATTATATCGAGAAAGAAAATACTGTATCCAAACTGTAGAAATCTTGATATTCTTCTTGCAATGAACCAGGAAAGCACGGACAAATTTTCCAGATCAGTTGTGGATGAAGGTATCATACTTGTTGATACAACCTATGTGAACCAGATTCCCGAGGGCAGAGTGTACGAGTACTGCCTTACCCGCATGAGCATTGAGCAGTTCAAGACTCCCATGGCTGCGAATATAATTGCAGTGGGTATGATGGCTTCACTGACAAGGTTATTCACCCTGGAAAACTGGATCAGTGCAATTAAAAAGAGAGTTCCTGAACGGTTCATTAAGATGAACCTCAAAGCCTTCGAACTCGGACACAAAGAGGGTCGTGAGATCCTTCATGTAGAGGCAGGAAGAATTCCCATAGCATTCGATAGAAAGCAGCCTGTACCAGGGTGTCTGAAAAATGACACATGACCAGCTTAATCTGACTTAAAAACCGGTGGTACTCGAATTAATGCCACCGGTTTTTACCCCCCCCCGGTCAGATGTCCAGAGTTCTGCTCCAGCTTTCCTCCATACATTTATCCCGGAAGAGAACCTGATGCAGCGCCGGTACTTCCGATGACAGTTCAGTAAGATTCCAGTCACTCCCCGGAAGTCGCACAGAAATCCCCGCATCCCAGAATTCTCTGCTCAGTTCCGCGGGAGAATCTGCGTCTATAACAACTGTGCAGGCGGTTGAAGCTGAGGATATCCAGTCCCTGCGGAAATGATCAGAATCTTCAATCAGAACACAAACCCTCAAGTTTCCCTGCCTGCCCAGTGCAATGGCCGTTCTGCCGGAGTAGTCTACAGGATTGTCCAGCCCTCTTACCATATCTACAAGGTCCAGCGGAAATTCCCTTTTCGGACATAGAATAACATCGAGAACACAGTAAGGATCAGCCTTCAGTCTTATTCGAACGAACTCAAGCAGCAGGCGCTTATCCGCCCATAGATCTTCAGATGTTATCCTTATTGCTCCGTGCCTGCAGGAGGGCATCTGTCTCTGAAGAAGAGGGTTTGCGCTAAGATCTATCAGTTCTGTTCCTGACCAGCCATCAAACAGAAGGGGTCTTCCCGCAAGATCCAGGTCATATCCGACGATATCGGCGATCTCCTCTCTTGCTTCGGCGAAACCACCCATGCCGGAATCATAGAGTCCGTAATACGGTGGATAGGGCATATGCCTGCCCACGCATTCCTGCCTTATTACAGTTCCAGGCAGTATGGAGAGGTAGAACACCTGTACATTATGATGAAGCTCTCTGTCCCTTATCATGTGTGCTGTTCTTACTGCGTCCCGAGGTTTGTCACCCGGTAGATCGAGTATGAGATCAATAATTGGAGATACGCCTGCTTTCTTCAGGTTGAGTGCTCCATCCAGTACCATGTATGGGTCCGCTGGACGGCCTGCTTTTTTAAGAGTATTCCTGTTAAGCGACTGAAGCCCGATTTCAACATTTCTGAAACCGGCATCCGCTATAAGGGCCGCTATATCAGGTGAAATGAGATCGCCCCGCATTTCTCCGAAAAAATCCGCTTCAAGCGTTCTCATACCTTCAAGAAGCTGAACAAGATCACCACGGCTGTTGAATGTAGGATCAAGGAAAACGATTTCTCCAGCTCCTTCATCGATGAGTTTTCGCAGAAGCCGCTCGGCACTTTTCGCATCAAGTACCCTTGCAGATGGATGAGTCCTCCTGTACGAACAGTAAGTACAACCTCCGGCACACCCTCTGATAGTCTCAACATATACGGATGCTCCACCGGAAGGATCCAGGTAACCCGTAAGCCAGGGATTGGGATACATTCCAGGAGTGAAGTTCATTCTGCCGACGTCCAGAAAGTTTCCGTTGTCATGGATGATTCTTCTCGCAGAGACAGGGTCCAGAAATTTGTCCGCATGCTCTTCACCCTCGCCTGAAATCATAAGATCGAAAGCGTCGGAGGAGGTTAGCCATTCATTATCCAAGGATACTTCCGGTCCTCCGGCAACCGTGACTATCCCGGGCAGTTTTTTCTTAAGTATTTTCGCAAGCCAGGCGCTTCGCTCAGCGTTCCACATGTACAGGGTGAACGCTACAAGCGCAGGTGATCTATCAACGATTATGTCGACAAGTTTACGGTCTCCTGCAGTATCAACCGTGTTCTGATCAATCACTATTTCGGGAGGAAGGGATGCGGCAGCCGCCAGTGATGCTCCTGCAAGGGGTATGTTCCCGGTAGTTTCAAGAGGTGCTGATGGATTCAGGGGAAGTTGGACAATCAGATTGTTGCTCAGATCAGGCAATCCAGCCGCTGCTTAGCGATGAAAGATTCGCCAGAAGCCAGCCGATGTTGAATACCCAGGCTGCAGCCACAAGAAATACCGCTGCCGGATGAAACAGTTTTGACCTGCTTCTGAAGAGAGATAATGCAGTTAAAAGGAAAAGTACCAGTACGATCTGTAGAATCGACGTGCCTGCCGGGTATCCGTAATTGATAATAAGAAACACAAACATAAGCAGTGTCAAAAGGGAGGTATTTGCGGATATTCTGGTCAGTCTTTTTATCCAATATTCCGAATAGGCCAGTGAGGGCATGAAATAGTAGAATCCGCTTCCTTCCCTTGAAAGAAGTCGCATGAAGAAGGTTCCGGTAAATGGCATTGTGACAGAAAGGAGAAAAAGTACGATAAATGACATCAGTGATACAATCCAGCCTGCTTCATGGGCTGCAATCTGAATGGAACTATCCGGAGTTATGCCGTTTATCAGAAGCAGAGTCAGAAGAATAACCTGAAGGATTACAGTAACACCAAGAACCGCCCACTGGTTTATTACTTTTCTGTGCATAATCCTGACTACCTGGATAAGAAGTGCGAGCCCCGCCAGCTGGCCGGAGGAAGTGCATATAACAGTGACTCCCGACAGGGCGGCAATAATCGCGAAAAGAAGAGCGAATACAGAAAGCTGTACTATTCGCAGCCAGACAAGAAGCCATGCAATCCTGCCGGTACCCTTCTGCTCAACCTGCTCAACGGAATCGCCTGCAAGGTCAACATTCATGAATGATGAACCTCTGTTAAGCCTGTGAAGAATTTCCTCCAGAACCAGCAGCAAGATAAGGATCAGTACAATAATCATTCTGCATTCTCCGGATTCCGGACTGTTTTCAGTACAAGACCTCCCGCTACGAAAAGAACCAGCAGCGATAATATGGACAGCCTTGAACTTCCAGTAAGATCGTTAATAAGTGCGAACATCAACGGTCCGAATATACTTGCAAATCTCTGAGAAATCGAAAAGAAACCAAAGTATTCGGCGTTCATTCCCTCAGGTATCAATCTTGAATAGAACCCCCGGCTGACCGCCTGAAGCCCGCCCATGAACAGACCTACCATACCGGCGAGTATCCAGAAATCAATGGCTTTCCTCATCCAGAAGGCATAAAAGATAATGACGATGTAGCCTGCTATTCCTGCAAAGAGCATTTTCTTTGAACCGAATCTTTTTGCCATCCAGCCATATATCAGGCTTCCGGGAACTCCAATTGCCTGGGTCATCAGAAGAGCACCGATAAGATGGCCCGAACCAAGACCAAGCTCGGCTTTGCCATAGACAGTAGCCATCATAATGACCGTTTGAACGCCATCGTTGTACAGCAGGAATGCGAGAAGGAATCTAAAGATGTTCTTCCTCGCCCTTATATGGTGGAATGTTGAGAGGAGTGTTGAAAATCCCCTGGCGATGGATCCGAAAAGGGTCTTTTCGCCTCCGCTCGAACCTTCCGGAACACGCAGGAAGAGGGGGATGGAGAAAAGGGTCCACCAGGCGGCAACCGAGAGGAAAACGAATTTCAGGGCGGTCGAGGTTTCGGTGAATCCGAAAAGGGAAGGTTTCCGTATCATAAGAAGGTTTACAGCCAGGAGAATGCCGCCTCCCAGGTATCCGAATGCATAGCCCCTGGATGAAATAAGCTCCCTTCTCCCGGGTGGGACTGT
>JAIOSX010000071.1 GCA_021107345.1 Candidatus Aegiribacteria sp. | reverse complement strand
CGGAAGAAGTGCTTTATGGTAATCACCGAGGGTCACGTCCGTTCTGCAGAATCTGAGTGATTCTGAATCGGTACCGTCGTGGATACCTAATGCAAGCTGGGCGTCGATAGGGTTTCCGGATGAATCGGTTACAGTACCCCAGATGCCGTAGGTGCTGTTCGTGAAAAACTCCAGTATTGCCATGTAGTGTGCGTTGTCAACACCCGGCCAGTCAGATACATGCTTATTCTCGTGGACTTCTATTGTATGGTCGACAGTTCCGCATTCGCCGTAGCTCCAGTCGTTGACATCACCATTAATCGCGTACCAGCTGGCTCCCGGATAGGCGATCCAGAAACCTCCGCTGAAATAGCTTACTATTCCCGGAGCAGAGGCGTAATCAATTGCCTGCTGATGTATCAGTCCCGAATCTTCAGGAAGAGGAACCTCGGTGTAGTTCCATACAGTATTAATGCATTTCTCGCCGCCATGCAGAGAGAGACCGGCTGTGAAGGGATTAATGAAATTCTCTATATCCGGCCAGCTCTGCATCGTGAGGTCTCGCAGAGCGGCGGTTTCGGGTTCACAGAATGGAGCTGATCCACCTCCAGAACCGGTCCACATGTAGCTGAGGTTCCTGTTCAGATCGATTCCGTGTGCATTTGTCCTTTGATCATGAAAGTAACCATCCGGATTGAGAACCGGAATTATCCAGGTTTCAGTATTGTTCACTATGTATGTGCACATCGGGCTTGTGGCGTAATTGTCCGTCAGAACTTCGAGGAAGTTGAGAGTTGTGGTTGAGGCTGCCGGTTCATCACCATGTATTCCGCCGTGGATTCTCATCTCGGGTTCGATTTCCTCGGTGGAGACATTGTCGGAAACGACAACAGCTACAATGGATCTTCCCTCAACACTGGTGCCTATTGTGACCTTCCTGCAAATTCCCGGGTGGGCGGCAATAACAGCATCAATTGAATCGTAAATGTCCTGAAGTGATGGATAGGGTACAAGGGGTTCTGTTATAGGCACCTGAGCAGGATTAAAGCCCATATGACGAAGCATTTCCTCCTGTGGTGCATCAACGTATATCATGGCCTTTCCGCTGTGTGCCCATTCGATGAGGAATCCCTGTTCCTCAAGGATTCTTATGTCCGACATATTGATGCCTCTGAGTGTGACGGAGTAATGGGGAACAGAATAACTGAAATTATTCGACAGCATTGTTCTGCCTGCAAAAGAGAAAGCTGCCATTATAAACAGAATTAATGCAAGTTTCTTCAACATTTGAATAGATCCTCTCAAAAATGCAAGTCATGATAAGCAGTCAAAGGATTGTAATAAGCGCAAATATGATTTCCTGTGGCTGTAAAAGTCAAGCCATCCGCAGATTTACCACTTGTCAGGCGGGCATGAGAATTTGTAGTATATGGCCTTCAGTGATCGGGGCGTGGCGCAGTTCGGTAGCGCACCTGCTTTGGGAGCAGGGGGTCGCCGGTTCAAATCCGGCCGCCCCGACCAATTCTATTTCACGAATTTATGCCGGAGCATGCCCCATTTTTCCTTTTTTTCCCGCACGCTCCACAGAAGGTTCTGAATAGCTTTCCTGTCATCCTCTGTACCAAAGCATATAAGACAATCATCTTCTGACAGCCTGTAATCTCCTGAAGGGCTGTAAACATAGCTATCGTTTCTTCTCCTGACGGCTATTATCACAACACCTGTGTCCCCGTGCAGTTGCAGCTTTTTAAGTGTCCAGCCTGCGGAAGGGCATCCCTTACCGATATCTATACTGAGATAACCCTCAGTATTCTCTCGGGCAAAGACAATTCTGTCAAGAAATCTCGCAACATTGGGTCGGATCATTTCATTTGAGATCCTGAATCCTTCCGCAATATCCTGATTAACAGTTCTTTTTGTTCCAACAAGCTTCAATTTCCTTTCTGCAGAGATATCGGATGCCACCGAATATATCTCCAGCTCGGGGTTGATCCTTCTTGCGGAAAGGCTGAGGAACACATTACTTCTGTCGTCTGGAAGTACACAGAACAGTGCCTGTGCATCGATCAGATCTGCTTTCTTCAGTATACTGTCTGTAAGACAGTTGCCCTGTACCGTTCCTACGTTCTCACCGAGGTCAGCTGCTGTTTTCAGGGTATCGGGATCTTTATCCACAGCAGTAACTGGAAAACCATGTTTAACGAGTTCCTTAATAACGAAAAGCCCCGTTTCACCGGCCCCGCATACTACACAAACCGGACCGTTGCTATCGGAATAGTTCACAGTATTCCTCTCTTCCCGGACCGATGCAGGGTTCTGGCGAGAAGCTTGAGCTGTTCAGGGGATTCTATGGCGAGTAGAACATCAGCCTGTTCAAGTATGTAATCCGCTCCGGGATTGTACACTACCGAACCATTCTGTTTCATTATGGCAAACACACTTATACCGGTTATCCTGCCGAGGTTGATCTCACTCAGTGTCTTTCCTATCGAGGGGCAGTCGTCGGTGATTGTATGTTCCTCCATTCTGCAGTTCTGATCCTTGCTGTCAATCATCCTTTCCATGAAATCCATGGTCTCTCTGTTGAGAATACCAGCAACAAGTTTCTTTCCAACCGCGATGGATGGTGTGAAGGATACGTCGGCTCCTACAAGTGCAAGTTTTTCCTCGTTTTCCTCACCTGCCGCCCTGCTGACTATTTTGAGTTCATCATTCATAAGATGTGCTGTAAGTGTCAGATAGAGGTTATCACTATCGTCCTGAAGTACAGATACCAGCCCCCTGGCTTTGCTGATCCCCGCTTCTTCAAAGAGAACATCATCCGATCTGTCTCTGGTAAGATAGAAGAAGCCATTTCTTTTCCTGAAGTTGCAAGGTGAGTCTTCACCGACATCAATACCCACAACGGGTATTCCTGTTCTGAGGAACTCCGATATGACAACGCTACCTGCTCCGCTGCAACCGCATACGATGTAATGACCTTTCAAACGCGAAATATTCTTGAGCAGCAGACGTCTTTTCATGTTCTCCGCCAGGCGTGTTCCCACGAGGTAAGCTACGAAATTAGCATTCACGTAAAGAATTGCCATATAGGCTATCAGTACAAATATCGTTACCCAGATATTGTAAGCCCTTCGCCATTTCTGATCCATGAAATCGTAGGCGTATTCCCTGATGACATCATCGAATCCAACTGTGGTGATTGTGATTGCGGTCATATAACCGGAAAGAAGAAGTTCACCGGCGAAAGTGCTTTCATCCAGCTGCATTTGTATATCAGCTATTTCGGAGAGTTGAAGAGTGGTGGGAGATTCCACAGTTCGAAGGTACTGAAGGGTATTTGTAAGTTGATCCTTCACTATACCTGATTTATGGGTGGTGAATATCATGAAACCCGATACACCGATACTCATGACAATCACGAAAAGAGTCAGGGCCACAGTGATTTTGCTCGAAAGGAAGTATGCAAAACCATGCCATCGGTTCATCTTGCCGAATGGATTACGGGAATGTTCGGATCTGCTCAAGAGTAACATATTTTCACTTATACTTGTTTGAAATTATCTGGTGAAATGCTCCAGAGTTCATCGAATGCCTTTTCCCATGTTCTTGCAGTTGCCATAATCCTGGCATTTTTGCTCATTGAATCCCGTAATTCCTTGTTCTGAGCAATTCTCAGTATGGTTTCAGCCAGGGATACAGGATCGTGACTTGAGAAAACAAGGCCTGTTTTGTCGGGTTCGATTATTTCCTGAGGTCCCCCCATATCGCTGACCACTGCGGGAAGTCCCGAAGCCTGAGCTTCAAGAACGGAGTTGCCATAAGTATCGGTTGAGCTTGGGAAAACGAAAATATCACATGATGCGTAAGCCCTGGAAAGATCTTCCTCATGTAGAACTCCGCAGAAGTAACATCCTTTTCCGCTGAGCTGATTAAGAAGATCCGCCCTGAATGGGCCGTCCCCGGCCAGATAGAGCTCGAGGTCAGGCATAGTGCTGCGGGCGATTATGAATGCCTTTGCCAGAACATCCAGATCCTTTTCACGGGAAATTCTCCCCGCGTACAAGAGTCTCATGGATTCGGGATTCCCCCCGAACTTCAATATGAATTCATCCGACTTCCAGTCCGGGGAGAAAACACTGCAGTCAGTTCCCCTGGGAAACAGCTTCATTCTATCCCTGGGAATTCCCATTTTCTCCAGATCATCCATGTAGTACATGCTTGGAACCAGAACTACATCCACATTGCTGTAGAACCACGCCGCTGCAGTTCCTGCCCACTCCCCCATCTTGCCATCCTGGGCGATATGGTTCACATGCCTTGGATAATCGGTGTGGTATATGCCCGCCACAGGAATGCCAAGAATCCTTGATATGCCAAGCGCTGCAAATCCAACAGGACCCGGCGTGGATATGTACATCATACCGAACCCTTCATCCTCAACGAACCTGAGAACTTCAAGAAAAGGTGGAATGGAGAGGAGTTTTGAATGATAATCCGGTACTGGGAATTCGCGGATCGGAGGGAAATTAACCACCCATCCAGGGAAGGAAAGAGGTCTGCTCTGCGAGGTTATCACCGCCATGTCCCTACTGCTGTCCATAGCCAGGCGGCTGCATTTCTGAATCGTTCTGGAAACACCGTTAAGATCATCTATTGTATCGGTGAACCAGACCCTTCTATCGGGATTTTTCATGCTTCCTGAGATATCCGGTGAAACTGCAGTAGCAATTCTTTCAACGGCCTCTCTCCCTTTTTTTCTGCTCAGATATGCCATGGGATATGGAATATTGAGAAGAATAACCGGGATAAGAGCGGTAAATGCTTCCAGGGCATCGAGAAGTCTTCCATCCGAGATCCGTTTGACCAGCAGTGAGGAATAATGCTGGAATAACTTGTTACTGAGCCTGTTAAGAATTTCAAACGTTCGCTCGTCTATTCCTTCGGCTTCAAGCTCGGGACTTCCTGAACGGAGATTAAGATCCTTGCCGATTTCTATAAGCTGATCGGCGAATATCGTTTCAAAATCCGATTCTCCTGATTTCTTGGCTTTCTTCATAAGCTGGTGGAAAAGGAAATCCGCCTTATGCCATACAGTAGGTTCATCGGAAGAAATAGATGGCCTGAAGAATCGATCTGCAGCCAGAGTGGCTATTGCCGGTATCTTTTTGGCGGTAAGCCTGTCTCTGTAGAAGGAATATGCGATGGAGTAAACTGAGTAGGCGGATCGTATGGCGTTACCGTGTTCTCCTCTGGGGAGTCCTTCCCCATGGTTTATCCGATTCAGATAATCCTCCAGGTTCTCCACTCCATCAACTTCCGTATATGTCAGACCAATGAACCTGCCGCAGTGATCATCGGAACCTCCGGTGAAACCGGTGAACTCAGGATCGCTTTTTATTGATCTGACAATTGGAAGAACTGACTCATTTTCCTGTCTGGATCTTGTGCCGTTAAGAGATTCGACCAGTCCGATTCTCTGTACGATGTTTACGAATTCATCGCTTTTCAGATCGGTATCCGGGAAATAGAAAGGGTGAGCAAGTGAATGGATTATGCCTTTATCCTCAAAATAATCCATCAGGGACGGGAATGAATCTCTCAGGGTGATTATTTTATCATGCTGGTGCTGCGTGATGTTGAATGCCAGTATATGAACCGAAGTTCTGGTTCCTGGAATGTATGTCCTTATTTCCTCACTGATGAAAGTTCCCGGCAGGTGAGATATGCTAAGTGCTCCTTCGATCGTATTAACGTCTGTTATTGTGACAAAATCCATGCCTCGCTTTCGCGCAAGTTCGTATATCAACTCCGGTGGAGTAAAGCTTTCGGGAGCTTTGAGCGATCGGAGAGCCCATCGTCCGGATTCCTTCGAATACTTTGAATGAACGTGCAGGTCACATGAAAGAGCAGTCATTCTACCTCCCTGATATCTCCCTGAATGAACGGATAAGTATCATACGAAAGTATTAGCCTTCGGTCACGCAGAAAGGGGGCCGGACCTAACATCTAAACATATTGACTGTTTATGTTTAATATGTAACAAATATTCAGATGTTAGGCCCGACCCCCAATTCCCTATCTTTCTATTGCAACTATTCCCTGGGGGCCGTCTCCGGCTGTTAGTGAGCCAAGAAGAACCTGAGACTCCCAGAGAGCCATATAGACCTTGTCTTCGACGAAATCGGTCATGTAAAGAGTGTCCCCGCTGACAGCCAGGCCCGCCAGCGTGATTGATGAATCGGGCGTCCATGTTGATTGAAGTACTCCGGATTCGTTGTAGAAGAATATTGATGATCCAAATCCATCACAGCATGCAAAGGAGTTGCCCAGTCTGACTGGTGAGAACGGAGTACCTCCGGTATTAACCTGGGCTTTGATCGTTGCTGTGACGGGATCGATGATTGAAACGACACCGTCATCTGTATAGGTGTAGGAGAATGCATGAATATTGCCCGTCTCACTGCAGTACCACAGCTCGGTTGTGTTCTGCCCGGTGTCTATCCAGCCGGTCTCCTCAAGGGTTACAGCATCGATGACCGTTACACCACCGGGTGTTGTATCCGGGAAGTAATCACCATGACTTACAAAGATGTTACCCGCTGCCAGTGCGATTCCGTAAGGATAGTCGGGAACATCCACTGCTCCGCCAAGCGTCCATGTCACAGTTGATACGGTTACTATCTGATCGGTGAGCAGCAGAGTTACCCAGATACTGTCGTAGCCGTAAGCCATTGAATATGGATTGCTGTTCCCCGGAAAGGCGATCTCGTGCAGAATCGATCCCGATACGGACAGATCGACTACCTGGAGAATAGAGGAAAGGGAGCTCAGAACCGCGAGATTGTCCGAACCAAGATATAGGAAATCGTTTGGTGCATTTCCGGTAACATAGGCCGTTGATACCAGTGAATCGCTTTCAGGGAAGTAGAGATCAACTGTATTACCAAGCCCGTTGAACCATGCAATCACCGTGCCACCGGGGTTAGAAGAAGGATTAGGTTCAACAGGTGAATTGCATGATGCCGTAACCAGGCTTATCAGAATATAGCAGGTAAGAGTTATTAATCCGGGACGGTATCTTTTCATCATTTTCCTTTCAATTTCCGTTCCAATTGATTCCAAAGTGTAAAGTTCTCGGTTTCCCGGAGTATCCGCTGGTTTCCTGGTACTCATCGTTGAAGAGGTTTTCAATCGAGCCGTTCACAGAAAAATTACCCATGAATTCGAGAAGCAGATCGACACCAGCCGAAAAAGTAGTGTAGGCAGGCATCCATGATGTTTCGCTATAGTTCTGAAACCTTACACCCATTCCATTTGCGGATATTGACCAGTGAGCCCAGCAGGGAAATTCCAATCCTGCCTGAACACCGAAGGTGTAATCAGGTGTATAAGGAAGAATTCTACCGTAATTCACAGATTCACTGCAGTTGTCCGTAACTTCAAGCAGTGTAAAAGCAGCGGTTATTTCAAAGGGGTTGTTCGATAACCATATTTCCGTTTCGATCCCCTTTCTGAGAGCTCTTGAAATGTTCACGGGAGACCATTTTCCGCCCTCCCCCGGCTCCCACCTTATAAGATCATCTGTTTCCGCAATAAAACCTGTTATCGAGAATTTTAGCCGGTCAAGACCACTTAATGAAATTCCGCTTTCAAATTCCAATGATGTTTCCGGAAGAAGATCAGGATTCCCACGAGCAAAATTATCTTCCGGCCAGTAGAGATCGTTAAGTGATGGTCGCCTGAAACCTGTTGATGCTGTAGTATGCAGCAGCACCAGCGAATCCAGCACTGGCAGGCCTGCTGAAAGAACCGCTCCATACATGGTTCTTGCAGAAGGGACCGCATTAACAGACGCAGAAGCTGAGAGTGACAGTCCGTCACCGTATCCCGCGGTTACAGCTGTTTCAACGGTCAGCCTATCCCTTTCTCCTATAGAGGTGCTCCAAACTCGGTCCAATGAGGAACTTGCGGAAATACCAAGATGAAAAGGAAGTAAAGGAACAGTGTATTCAGCACTTATATCCCCGGTAAGTTCATCGTGCGTATCATCCACCGAAGATGGTGTAGTGCTCAGGTACTCATGTCTTCCCGTTCTCATGCCGGCTGAAAGCCTTATTCTGCCCGGACTCCACCTGCCCCAGCCGTCAAGGCTGTACCTTTTTCTTGTACCGTCGGTGGGAAGGGTCCAGTCAGGGCTTTCTGTTTCTCCGGAGGAGACAATTGCAAGGAAGCCGTAATTGAAAGGGTGAGCATTCCCATGGATGAGAATGGCACCGTCATGAGCTGTGGATCCTGATATACCTGCAAGTCTTCTGATGCTGAGTGCTATCCTGTTAATACCTGCTGAAAACCCACCTGAAAAAGAGATTGAGCTGTCATCACCCGCATTCAGGGAAGCTCTTGGAGGCAAATTTGTGGATTCCGGAACGAAGTTCAGGGTACCTGCCATACCTCCCTTGAGAAAGCCCGATCCCCCTCCTCTTGATATTTCAAGCCCGCCGAACAGAACAGGATCCACCGTCATTCCAGGGAGACAGTCCATTGAACTGCTGATTTCATGTCCATCGACGTAGTATTCGGAATGTGCCGCGTCACTTCCCCTTATGGAGATGGAGATCACCGGCATCGCTCCTCCGTATTCACGGACGTATATACCGCTGCTTCTGCTGCTCAGGCTCCGCAAACCGGATCTTCCCAGGTATTCCATGTCATTCCTGTTCAGGACGGTTGTAGCGGGAAACTGATCCCTGAATCCACCGCGAGTGGCAGTTACCAGAATTACCATGCCGGAGGGAACAGGAACGGACGCCAGAAATATCCTGCCGGAGGATGGTATTATACCTTCCCATTTTTCGTATCCGATTGCCCTTACTTCCACTGAATCCGTTCCATCGGGAAGGGACACAATTCCCATGACATCAGAAATGCCGATGAGTGCATTGTCTGTACTGATGGAGGCTCCAGTGACAGGATGACCGGATAAATCGGCAATGGACAGTTCAGCCTGTGACATGGCGATAAGAAGCAAAAGCAGCTGTAGCACAAAAAAACCTCCTGCAGCTTACACAAGCCGCGGAGGCTGAGCCTAAAACTTGATCCCTTTAAGCGGGGACTCTGTTTCAGGCCGCGGTGCAATATCCTGACTTCCGGATCATCCCTTTCCCCGCCTTCCCACCTTGCGGCAGTGGCATCAATGGGGTTTGGTACCCGGTTACAGTGGCGCTACCGTGGCGGATTCACACCGCCTTCCTGCACCCCGCGACCAATATTTCAAATGATATATAATGTTTTAGGAGTTATAGAGCAATGGAATTGAGGTGTCCGGCTGCTGATGCTGCTTATTTCCAGAAATCCTTCGAAAAAGCCTTTCCCGAGGAGATGGCCAGGGCCTCTCCGATGGAATGGTCCATATTGTTGTACCAGAATGAACCGCACCTGCCTGTAAGGTCAAGGCCTTCGGGCAGTACCAGCGCGGATAATCTCTTTCTGTACTCAAGGTCGTACAGCGGGTAGGTTGCAGGAACTACCTGCCAGTCCATGAAAAGGATATCGGAGGCTGAAAGTGCCTCCACCCTTTCCAGTTCATCGATCAGCCTGGCTTTCAGGCTTTCGATATCATTCCTCTGTTCCTGGTTGTTAAGAGTTATCTCAACTATCAGGCTGTCGGCCATAGAAGGAACCGTATCGGCTCTGAAGTTCCGCGGTACGGTCAGCCTGCTGAAGAGAATATCCTCCTGACCGAAGTAACACCACTGATATTGGTTTTTCTGTTCTTTCGACAGGGCTATGTTGCATAAGAGGGTATCCATGAATCTGAATCCCGCATCAGGAAAGAGAATCGATACAGGAGCCGACCAGTAGACATGATCGGCCGGGATTATCCCCATGTCAGCGGTTTTCACTCCTGAAACCTTCCCGTTCCCGGTTTCAACGCCAGTTGCTCGACAGCCATAGATTATTTTGCCGCCATTCTTCCGAATCCTCTCTGCCTGTTTATCGCAGAAGGTTTGAATTCCACCATATGACGGGTAATAGAAGTTCGTTGATACCGGTCTCGGGATAAGGATGCTCTTGAGCAGGGAAAAAAGGTCATCTGCCCTTACGTTCTTATCTATAACAGCCCGGTTCACTCCTGCTTCAGCCCAGTCGATATGCAATTCCCTGGCGCTACACCCGATGAATTTATCAGTATATCCCTTGAAGAAATAGTTGTATATATTATTACCGTACTTTGATATAACATAATCGGCAAACGTAGAAAGCTCCCCCTTTTACTTAAGGCGGAAGAGATCGAGAAAACTTCTGAAAAG
>JAIOSX010000160.1 GCA_021107345.1 Candidatus Aegiribacteria sp. | reverse complement strand
ATTTCCAGTTAATGTGTCCAGGAATACCGTTTGGACGCGTTCCAGATCATCGGGATGAATAGCAGGTGAGAAAGTCATTCCTTTCAGATTAGTGCTTTTCTGACCGGACATTTCTTCGGCATATCTGTTGATGAATACGAAATTACCTTGCACGTCAATCTGCCATATGTACTCTCTCGCATTCTCAACCACTGTTCTGTATTTCAGTTCAGATTTCCTGATGATTCTGTCAGATCTTTTTCTTTCGGTGATATCCTGCACGAGTGAAATAATCTGCTCTACGGAACCGTCCTGTCTCTTGGTGCACTTAGATGAAATATTAACATAAATGATGTTGCTGTCTTTGCGAATAAGACGCATTTCAAGCGAATAACCATCTATGTCACCTGAAAGCATTTGATTGAGTTTGGTTTCAGCCACATGGAGGTCATCAGGGTGGGAAATATCAGACCACTTGATCCTGAGCAGCTCCTCTTTTGTATAGCCGAGCATGTCACATAAGAAATCGTTGATTTCAATGATATCTTGATCAGGCGAAACGATTACCATGCCGATAAGTCCCAGTTCGAAATATTCCCTGATCTGTTTCTTTTTCAACTGTAATAACCCCTCATTAATGGACTAAGTATTTTCTATACGAACATAAGCTGATTATTAAACCGAAGTCAAAAGGGTGAAATCGGAATCAGCCATGGGAATTACGAACCTGCTTGAGGGGTTTGATAAGCTTAGAATTGTCCTGATACAGCGGATGTTTCACATGGAATGAACCATTACCAGAATTTGCCTGGGTCAGCACCTCTGATTATACTTGAAACTAAGTAGGATTGTGATAGAAAGAATATCTTGTGTTTGATGAAAATATTATAAAATAATATATTGTATAATATGATAATAATGTTCAAATTCAAAACTATTCCTGGAAAGGTATCTTGATGATTAGATTAAGCTTCATTGCATCAATATTGTTAATAGTTCTGATGCCGGTAAGGGCAAATGGTTTCGCGTCAGCAGACTGTTCTGCAACAGGTGTAGAATACAGCGAATCCAGAGGTGGTACACTGATTGCAAGTATACCTGGACCCTCCGGCTGGTCAAACGTGTGGGGTGTTGCCTATCATGATTACTATAACATGCTTTATGTTGGTGGATGTCCAAACAATGAGGTAGCATACGGAACTTACTCCGGGGGAGAAATTGTATCATGGACGGTATTTGACACTGTTGAAGCCGTTTGCGGTTTTGGATGCTATCAGGATAATCTTCTCTTCGCTCTGACCCAGAGCGATCCCCTCAATCCGGGTCCGTTTTACCTTTATTCCTGGAATCTCGATGCTTCAGGAATACCTATACTTCCTGCGGATGTCTTTGAGCTTGGTGCGCCTTTCACTGGAGCCATGGGCGGATGCGAATGGGATGGTGAGTATTTGTGGATAGTGGATCAGAATTTCGTGGTCGATGATAACGCCATAATATACAAATACGATGTAAATGCACATTCTGTGGTGAGCAGCTGGAGCTACAGTGAGCTTGGTGCTGTCGGTATTGCGTGTGTATGGGATGCAGGTGACCTTAGAATCTGGATAAGTGACTGGTATGGCGGCCGTAAACTTATGGAGCATACGGAATCCGGAGTTATGACCGGACTGAATTACGAAATTACCACTTCTCCTACTGATATTGCGTACAAATACGATGTGAACTTTGACGGTCCGGGCTTCTTTGTCGGTAATCATAGCGGAAATACGTTGGATTTCTACGATCATACATTGACCAGTCTCGAGCATAATTCGTGGGGGCAGATAAAAGCGTCGTTCTTATAGAAAGTCATCAGTGAACGATATCTGACAAATGCGTTGTTCATTCAGGTCTTTATACAGGTTTACCAATGTATGTCTAGAAATAGACCTGGAAATAAAATCAGTGAAAGCGAATCTGAGCAGCATCATTAATTTCATAGAAAAGCTCAGCAAACTGACGGTTATCTGAACAGCTGTTTTACCCCTCGAAGTTGAAGTTTATCTTACGGTCATTTTTCTTTCTACACGGCTGAGTCTTCTTACCGTCAATCCTTTTTAACAGGACTGGTCTGGAATTGGTTTACAGGCTAGATTTTTTATAGATACGTCTCAGTGACCATCCCTGGCAGCTCAGTCCGGGATCAAACAGTTATGGGGTGACATGAACAGTTACTCAATATTGACTTACGCTGGATCCGATCTTCTGAATCTGGTCAGAAAGGAGATAACCTGCGGCCTGGCGATCTTCAATATAACTGAGATATCCAACCTTGAGGATATCGATTCCCTGCCGGAGGATTTTAATCCCGACATGTCTATACTGGAGACCAGACTGTTGGATGAGAGGCTTTCCAGTGTTGTGTCCATGCTGAATACGCGCTGGCCCGGACAACCGCTTCTGATATTGTCCAGCATCTCTGATATTCCTGCGCTTGCAAATCTTGAGGATGACTTCGACGGAACGGTTCTTTCCATTATCGGAAACTACGAGAGTATGGTCCCTTCGATATTTCGCCGTTGGTTCGGTATCACCCATCTCAAAGGTGGAGAACGCCGAACTACTCCGTGGAACGAGCAAATGTTGAATTCGCTGCCGGTTGGATTCTATGTCACTGAAACTGACGGCAGACTGATATATGCAAGCGACTCCTTTCTTAATACGCTCGGACTGGATAACCTGGAATCCATGAAGGGGATCAACATCGGCAGCTCCTACGTCAATCCCGAGGACCGGAAGCGTTGGAGGGAGATCGCCGACCGCGATTGCTTTGTCGACGGCTTCGAAATCAGCATCAGAAAACCGAACAGCGACGAGATCATCTGGGTCCGGGACAGCGCCAGGGTCATCCGAAACGACTCAGGAGAACCCATCCTGTACGAGGGGATACTTGAGGATATAACCCAGAGGAAGCAAGCGGAATCTGAGCTTGAACTGCAGGAAACCTACTTCCGTCAGCTTTTCGAGAACTCCACCGAAGCCATTCTGATAGCGGACAACTCCGATTGGGTCATTAACAGCAACCAAGCCTTTGAAAAGATATTCGGCTACTCCCGCGAAGAGACCATAGGCAGGAAGGTCAATGATTTAATAGTACCTGAGAACTTCACCGATGAGGCCAACAAACTCTCCTCTGAAGTCCTGGACGGACGTGGAGTATTCAAAGAATCGTTTCGCTGCCACAAAGACGGCACTATGGTGGATGTGGCCATCAGGGGATACCCTGTAACACTCAGGGGCGAGCAGATCGGAGTATATGGTGTATACCAGGATATCTCAGCCCGGAAGAACGCTGAGCGCAGGAACCGAGCCGTCTATAACATAGCCCAGGCAGCTACAGTTGAAGGAACCCTTCATGACCTTCTCCTTACGATACATGAGGAAGTGTCCGGTCTGCTTTTCGCAGAGACTTTCTATGTTGCTCTCTTCAATCTGGAAACAGGTCTATACACCTTCCCTTATTTTGTAGATGAGTACGATGAACCCACCGTCGACCTCGGCAGACCTATGGATATTACCGGCGGCATAACCGACTGGGTGGTCAAGAGGGGTGAGTGTCTTCTGGCGGACCGTCAGCGGATAGACGAAATGATTGATAAGGGCGAGATAAGATTGCTTGGTGAGAAGCCTCAAACATGGCTTGGTATCCCGCTGAAATCAGATGGCAGGACATTCGGAGTGGTTTCTATCCAAAGCTTCACTCCCGGTGAAACCTACACACAGGACGACATGGATCTGCTGGAATTCATCTCCGAAACCATAGCCAGAACCGTGGAGGCGAAGCGGACCGAGGAAGCCCTCCGTAGCAGTCAGAAATGGCTGGAGAAGGTTCTCAGCTCACTTATGATACCGGTACTGATGATCGACTGCGACTCAAAGATGATCACCGAGGCTAACCCCGCCGCCCTCAAGCTGCTGGGAAGGAACGAGGACGAGGTGGTGGGGCATACCTGTTTCGGATTGACCTGCCCTCTGGAGGATATGGATAACCGTTCCTTCAATCCTGACATAGAAGGTTTCCAGGAGGAATCCACAGTTTATAACGCCGATGGAATGGAGATTCCTGTCATCAGAACTGCTCGAAAAGTCTCTTATGAGAAGAAAACCTATTTAATTGACAGCTTTATTGACATCTCCGAGCAGAAAGAGATTGAGGATCAGCTTCGCGGTTCGAAGGAGGAAGCGGACAGAGCCAGCATAGCCAAGAGCCAGTTTCTGGCCAATATGTCCCATGAGATACGAACTCCTATGAATGCAATCATCGGGATGACAGACCTGACGCTGAGTACCGATTTAAGCACCGAGCAGCGCGAGTATCTGGAACTTCTATCCGAATCAGCGGAGTCGCTGCTCAATCTACTCAACGACATCCTCGACTTTTCAAAGATGGAGGTCGGTAAGTATGAGCTGGAGCAGATCGATTTCAATATGCGTACAACCCTGGAGACCACTACAAAAGCAATGGCCTTCAAAGCTCATGCAAAGGGCATTGAGCTGGCCTGCCGTATTCCGCCGCAGGTTCCGGTGAAGCTGCGGGGTGACCCGGGCAGACTGAAACAGATAATTGTAAACCTGATGGGCAACGCAATCAAATTTACTGAAAAGGGCCAGGTACTCATCTCTTGCGTTCTGGAGGAGTGCACCCCGGATGCTGTTCTACTCCACTTTTCTGTGAAGGATACAGGTATCGGGATCCCGGAGGATAAGCTGGAGGATATCTTTGAAACATTCAGGCAGGTTGATGGTTCTATGACCAGAAAGTATGGCGGCACAGGACTCGGGCTTGCCATATCCCGTCAGATTGCCGAAATGATGGGCGGTCGGATGTGGGCGGAGAGTGAGGATGGCAAGGGTAGCACGTTCCACTTCCTTGCCAGGATAGGCCTCCAGCAGGGCGATGTAGAGGAAGATCGCATATCGGGATTGGGCGAGTTGAAAGGTCTTAAGATCCTGGTGATAGACGATAACAGTACCAACAGGACCATTTTTGTGGAGATGCTTAGTCCACTTGGTATTATCGCTGATGAGATCTCCAATGCCTCCGGCGCACTAAAACTCCTCAGTTCTGTCTATAAGTCCGGCAAACCCTATGATTTTATCCTGCTGGATGCCCAGATGCCATTGATGGATGGTTTCGAAATGGCACGAATAATGAAGTCGAAACCCGACATCTCCTCCACCAGGACAATCATGCTCACGTCCATTGGAGTACGCGGTGACGCAATACGGTGCAAGGAACTCGGTATCGAAGCCTACCTGCCCAAACCGATAAGGATGACTGAACTGGTAGACATGATCCGCAGGCTGAAGGGTAAAGAGCTTACCGCGGAGAAACCCGGGAAGGATCTGCTTACCAGGCACACTCTACTGGAGAAGCCGGAGGATCGCTCACTGCATGTACTTCTGGCAGAGGATAACCAGGTCAACCGGACACTCGCCACTCGGATATTAGAGAAACAGAACCATATCGTGGATGTGGCGGTAAACGGTCTGGAAGCGGTGGAGAAGTTCTCATGTTCCTCCTACGATGTAATACTGATGGATATTCAGATGCCGGAGATGGACGGTCTTAAGGCTACGAAAGAAATCAGGAAGCTGGAGATGAGCACCGACTATCACATTCCTATTATTGCCATGACAGCCCACGCGATGCTTGGAGACAAGGAAAAATGCCTGGAAGCCGGCATGGATGACTACATATCAAAACCGATACGAATAGATGAATTCCTGGAAATCCTGAAGAGGGCAACCATAACATTAAACCCATTACCATAGTCCTATTCTAGTGTTCTGTATAGCATAAAGTGTCGGTATAATGCGCTGCTATTCTGAGTTCCAGCAAGGCACTGGTTTATGCGCATAGCACCGCTATGTAATTGAACCAGTAACGCAGCTGGGGCTCTGAAGAGCAAGCAGGATGCGATAGTTTATGCT
>JAIOSX010000249.1 GCA_021107345.1 Candidatus Aegiribacteria sp. | reverse complement strand
GTTCCAAAGATTCCTTCGTATGAGACACCTTCTGGCATATTGACAGGCACTTCTACGGTCATTGTATTTCCAGAGGAATCGGTTCTGACTTCCTCACTGACAGCTACAAAGGATGTATAATCACTGAGAATCTGATATTTCAGAGCTGTGGAAGTAATTTCTGTTACTATTGGACTGGCATAATCAGTTGTAAGCAAAAGTCGATCGAGTTCATGGATTCTTTTTCTTGCCCACATGGTTGCGATATCTTCGTTTGATTCAGAAACCTCGGGGAAAGTGAGTCTTTCATTCTGGCTCCAGCTTTCCATTGCTATGGTTCCCTTGAGCTGTATTGTTTCCGTACCGGAACCATCGTATTTACCTACAATGAAAAGCGTGGTTCCATCGTATATGTCCAGATTGTTGGATGGATACAGATCAAATATTGTGATATCACCCCAGTCTATTTCAAAGTTCATTATGTAGGGATTGTTTATCTTATTGTATATAGAAGATACAGCCTCTACAGGGTCTTCACGTAACGAAACATAGTAAGCAATACCTCGTCCTTCTTCGGCCAGCCCATCGATCAGGTATCTGTTGGGACTAGATCCAACACCAACGCTGAAGAGCCTGATGTTGTCTCCAAGCGTATTCTTAAGTTCGCTGAGTATCTGAATTTCATTTCCAATGTAACCATCTGTGAGAAAAAGAACGAAACGCATTCTCTCAGGGTCTTCAGGATAACATACGGCAGCTCTGATACCCTCTATCATCATGGTCCCGCCGCTACCTCTCATTGCATCGATGTAATCAAGTCCTTTCTGAACATTCTCTTCAGTGTTGGTCAGAGGTTCGGGAGACATGCTGCTTGCAGTCTCGCTGAAGCGCATTATCTGGAAGGTATCATCTGGATTCATTCCTGCAATGAATTGCCTGACTGTTTCCTTGGCTGTTTCAATAGGATGCCCGCCCATTGACCCTGAACAATCCACAACGAATAAAAGCTCTTTTGGTGTGATTTGATCTATATCTATTTCAGCTTCAGGCTGGACTATCAGCATGAAATAGTTCCCGTAATCGTCGATGTGGGTAAGGAAGCCGGTCTCAATTCTGTTGGTTGCAGTTGTGTATCTCAGGACGAAATCCCTGTTGGGTATCTCATTTTTATTTTCAAGTTCAACTAAAGCCATGCCATTATTATCAATATCCAATTGGATTTCATGATTGATCGATTCAAGGTGCTGGATCTCGAAACCGGCATTGATTTCCAATGAGATATCGATGTCATATCCCGGTCTTGTTCCTTCCGATACTACAGGAGGTGTGATGAGGTCAGCGTCCGGTACTATGTTCGTTGGGGGAGACCAGCCACTTGTGCTGGGTCCGATGGGAGTTCCTGGAATAAATCTTGGGCCTACTACTGTAGGGAAGGTTATTTCATAGACATCATCATCGATGTAGACTGGAGCTACATAGGTTATCTCAATCGTGATGCTGTCGCCGGGAAGAATGTTACCGACCCGCTGAGTGAAAATATTCGGTCTCTCCTGTGAGAGCATGGATGCTGTACGTCCGGATTCGATTGCTTCATTATAAACTTGCTCGGCCTGTTCCCTCTCATATATCATCCCTTTTATCAGCTTATCACCGATGTACATGTTCATACTGTTTACAGCACCATCCTCTGGAAGAGGAAAAGTATAGACAGCTTCGATGGAACCTTCCGCAGGATTACCGAAAATTTGCCTGACAGTGGCTCTCTGCATACAGCCTGTGATTTCTATCTCAACTGATGTGTGTTCAAGTGGCAGGTCGAAGATTATTCCATCATCACCGATAGCTTGAAATCTGCCAGAGCGGGGATTCTCATTAATTTCTACTATGGATATAACTTCGAACTCATCAATCTCTGCCAATGCATCTGCAATGAGAAGATTTGGAGATCCAAAATTCATAATAGCAGTTTCTCCTGCCTCAACCCTGACGCCTGTGGCTGTTAAAGAATTCAATCCAACCATGCTTGCTGTTACATCGTAGGTTCTCGGTTCAAGATTCGAAATCAGATATGCTCCATATGCATTTGTCATGGCCCCATACGGTGTTCCAACAACCATTACAGTTGCTCCTGTAAGTGGATTCCCACGGCTATCGTAAACTCCACCTGCTATACTGCCTGTACTCTGAGCTAAACCGAATGATGGAATGAAGATTGATATTATTACTGCGATAACGAGCGATTTACGCATGATACCCTCCCCAGGTTTCAACAAGTTCATAAACATAAATGTTTTATTCACCGTATCTCTACTTTACAGAAGAATAGGTAATTCCGCCAGATGAGGTTTCTTATTATCTGGTATCTTCTTTTCAGTCAGTTTAAAAGGATTCAGACTGATCAGTTATTCACCCAGTTTGCAGTTCTCAAGCCCGGGACCCTGGTAAATTCCGTATGATTGTTGGTTACGAGTGTGCAATCAAGAGCGAGGGCATGCGCTGCAATGAGGGTATCAAGAGAGCCTATCGGTGTTCCCTGCTTTTCAAGAAAGCTTCTGATATTTCCATATTCCCGTGCTGCATGATCGTCATAGGGAAGGATCTCAAGCGGAGCTGCAAATTGGATGAGTGCAAGTTTGTTCTGCTCGGATCTTGAGCTTTTCATAACCCCGTACTCGAGCTCACTGAGAGTTATTGAGGATATACCAACAGTGGAGAGAGGCAGTTCTCTTAATCTTGTGATTACTTGAGGAGGTTTTCGCTTGATAAGATAAATACAGGTATCTGTATCCAGCAGGAAATCAATCAAGAGATATCCTGAGCTGTTCCATAGGTTGTGAGCGGGAGGTCATATAATCTTCAGTGAATTGATCAAGACTGTTAATAAGTGTGGCCCAACAATCATCTTTTGGAATAAGAAGTACAATACCTTCGTATTTTTTTACGTATACATCAGTACCGGTGAAGCGGCAGTTCGCCGGGAGCCGCACGGCCTGGCTTCTTCCGTTCTTGAACAGTTTTGCTGTCTTCATAGTATTCTCCTTCATGGTCTATACCCTAGTATATACCATTTGATGAGAGATAGTCAACATCCGATTACCCAGCTGACATGTATCCATTCAATGTGCGCATATCAGCTGATCCATATCGTATTCATTATCGGATCAGGTGTATGAAATTGTTGCCGGCACCTGCGATCCTGAGTAGTATCAGATTGTATACATGCTTGAGAAAGTGACCGAGGTGGTTCCCATTACTGAATGAGGATCTGACTTCTTATGACTGCAGTTTCCCGATCCATATGGAAACACGAGACCTGGAACCCCGTTACCGGGTGCAGTCCGGTGAGTGAGGGGTGTGAGCACTGCTACGCCCAAGGTATTGCCCTGAAGCTTCAGGCCATGGGTGTTGCGAAGTACAGTGAAGGCTTCTCGGTGGCAGTCCATGAGGATGCTCTCGGGATACCGCCGGGGTGGAAGAAACCTCGGCTCGTTTTCGTTACCTCCATGGGTGACCTGATGCATCCTGATGTGCCGGATGATTTCATACTTCGGGTTTTTAATGTGATGCGCCGCTGCGACAGGCATGTTTTTCAACTTCTCTCCAAAAGACCAGAACGGATGGCGGAACTCTCAGAAGTGATATCCTGGCCTTCAAACGTATGGGTCGGGACGACCGTGGAGAACGGGAAAGTGTACCATCGTCTTGATAGCCTTCGCTGTGTGAATGCCGTTGTCCGGTTCGTATCCTTCGAGCCGCTGCTCTCGGATGTGAGCGATGTTGATCTTACCGGTATTCACTGGGCTGCGGTTGGCGGAGAATCAGGGCCAGATGCCAGGCCGATGAAGATAGAGTGGGCTCGAGCCCTGCGGGACAGGTGCATTGCCGAAGGAATAGCCTTCTACTTCAAGCAATGGGGCGGGGCGCACCACTCCTCCGGGGGAAGAACGCTGGATGGCAGGATATGGGACGAGATGCCGGAGCCTTCCGGGCAACTTAGTTTTTTCTGAAAACCGTCACCTCTGTCGGAGGATAATGGCGTCCAGTTTGCGTACTCTTTCGATCAACAGGATATACAACGATTTGCGTTCCAGGGGCATCAGTGTCGGGAAGGATACCCTCTACGAGTTGATGAATTGCTTCATAACTTGACATGTTGATGCTGCGTCTCTACCTTCCCTGAATCTCTTGCATTTGATACTTTTGAACTGTTTAGGAGTTTTTTTATGAGACCGGTATTAAGGTTATTAAGCAATGAGCTTATTGAGAGAATTATCTCAGAAGCGCGTGATATTCTGTGTGATCTGGGCATGGAGATCCATAATGACGGCATTCTATCTATGCTGTCGGATCATGGTGCTGCAGTTGACCCGGGGAAAAAGCACGTGCATTTCACAGCTGACATTATCGATAAAGCTCTTGAGACAGCGCCGGATTCAGTGAAGCTCTACGATGTTATGGGCAGGCAGACACACGATCTGACGGATCATAACGTTTACTTCACTCCCGGCTCCGCAGCGATCAATATTCTTG
>JAIOSX010000222.1 GCA_021107345.1 Candidatus Aegiribacteria sp. | reverse complement strand
GTTCAATGCAATTACCCTGGCACTTTCATCATAGTAATTGCTGCCCTCCCCGTAGAAGACCATCCCGTCAGCAATGCCGGAAGAACCGTGCTGCACGCCTGGCACCGACCAGATGGTGCTGCCGGTGGACGCATCAAGACAGTGATAGGCATCCACCTGATCTCCAAAATATATCCTGCCGTCATAACAGGCAGGAGTTGCTGAAATGTAAGTACCTGGAGTGATATCAACCTCCCAGACAGTAATACCTGTCATTGCATCAATTGACCGGGTTCTACTGTCAATTCCGCTGATGTAGATAAAATCGTCCACAACAACTGGAGATGAGTCCCAGTATCCTGCATAGCTATCGGTGTTCTCCCAGATGTCTGAGCCTGTATTGGCATCGAGGGCATACAAAGAACCCATGTAAGTTGGGATAAATACTAGACCGTTCCATACCGTTAAACAACTTGCTGTATAACCGGAGAGTGTATCCTTCCATATTACCGTGCCTGTAGCTGCATCTAAGCAACAGATATAGGATGTATTCTGAGCGAAACTGGCTCGTCCACAGTACACATTGCCATCGACCACCGCAGGTGTGCTTCCATGTATATCAGCAGCATCTGTTGCCCAGATCCTTGTACCTGTTAAGGCGTCCAGGCACCACAGAGAATCACTGGAAGTGTAAAGGTAGCCGTCCTTAACTGTAACCGCGTCATCCGTATAACCGGTCCTGTATTTCCAGATCAAATCACCGGTAGCTGCATCAAGGGCATAGAGGGAATCGCCGGATGAATCTTGAGGATAATAGACTATTCCATTAACTATCACCGGTGTGGGGAACTCGTGGTAATTTCCGGTGACCGGCGCTGTCCAGAGTATTGTGTTGTCCGTCGGGGCAGGCGACTCTGAAAAGCCATGATGCAGATCATCCTGCATATATGTGTACCAGTCGGTGTTGAGCCGCGGGATCAGCACCACTGGCTGTCCGTTGAGTGAGTACTGGACGTATTCAGGTATCTCGTTCTCGTTCTCCACAACGGCCCTGACAGTAAGCCAGTCACCGTTATAAGTTTCTCCGTCAACAGGTTCTGTGATATTCAGGCCAGTAGCGGAAATGACAAAGAGTACAAAGCAGGCTGTGATTCCCATAGTGTTGTACACACTCATTTCATTTAAAGATTATTCCGAAAGATCCTTCTAACAATAATACGAAGCATTCCGCATAAAACAGACAGTCAGTCAATACAGAGAGATAGAGATAGGAAATCCCGTCTACTAACCAAAGATTTCCGGCCTACGGACTTAGGATAACACGAGATATCCATGGTTCGGAGCCTCACTATTCGTCGTAGCGCACCAAGTCTTTCACGACTTCTTCGAGAAACCGCTTGTCGTTGCCCACGTCCGCTCGGTCGTTCTCAGATAGTGTGTCTGCATCGAGTTGCTTCTCCATCGCGTCGATCTGAAAACGAAGCGCGTCGATGATGTAGGTGAGAGCTTTGTCGGATAGTTTCACGTCGATAATCATGTTCAGCCCCAGCTTTCCCGGAGTTTCACGAATTGGGAGCGGGTGGTGCCCAAGAATCCCCTGAATCCATCCGGTGACATATCCTTGTTTGGCTTTCAGGACCAGTGCAATCCGTGGTCGTTGTACATGTACAGTTTGTCCGAGTAATTGAAACCAGAAGGCCCCTTACTCCGAGCTCTGATAATTTTCTCTTTACTTATTTCTTATCATCTATGTCCACTCCTGCATTAAACCATTAAGAGAAGATAAACCTACTCATTGGCTTAAGTATTGACAAGAATATAGTCAATAGGAAACCGGATCTTGTTCCATCTGCAATACCATCTGGATGAAGAATTTGACATCTTAACCCGGATTCATCATATGCAATGACAAATATGTTTTTTGAGAACTTCTCCTCGATCTCATTGAAAATGCTGAATTGAACACGGAGGGGAAATTAAATGACCTTATTTCTTATTTCAATGATTATCTTCCTCGCTAATGAGGGTACTTTGGATAATTATCCCAATATGTTCATGGTGACCATCTGCGATGAACCCCTCAGCATAACAACTGTGGATCTCGGAAGTTACATTGCGTACGTGGAGTGGCAGGAGGGATTAACAGAAAGCATCACCATAGCAAAGACTTCAGATGGAAGCGTGATTCAGCATATTCACCTTGGGGAGTTCTCGGATAATTTGTTACTCGATTACGTAACACCTGAAGGAACTATACAGGGCTATACCTTAAGATATCTGGATATGATTGATCACGATGGTGACGGTTTCAACGATCTTCGCCTTTTATGCGCATGGGGAGCAAGAGGCGGACAGGAAACGTATGTGATATGGTACTTTGACCAGGAGACTGAAACGTTCCAGTTCTACGGTGTGCAGAGCCATGGGGAAATGGTGGATGTCTGGTGAATATGATGGATCGGAGTTAGATATCTGGTAAGGATTCGGATATACAGCGATATCAAGGTTACGTACATACTACTCCCTTTTTGTACCCCATGGTGGAAGTATTACGAACTCTGTCAGTTACCGGATAACAACGAATCTTCCGGTCCCTGAGGATGAACCAGCCTTGAGTCTGCAGAAGTAGATCCCCTCGTTCAGACAGGAAACATCAAGAACCGCCTCTCGGGTACCAGAGCCGCAAAGATCGGTCATGTCCACTACCTGCCTTCCATCAATACTATAAACTGCAAGTTCCTCAACAGACTGCCCTGGAATATCGAAGAAGACTGTCAGCAGTTCGTAACATGGATTGGGAGAACACAGTAGAAGGCACCCGGAAGGAAGCAACTCATCAGGGGACTCACCATGAGTACCGGTCTGGTTGAAGTAATACATCCCCATGTCCGTGATCGTCCCGTCCGGATCATAGGGGAAGGTCGGATCACCGGCATCGATGCATGGGGAGGTGACCATCAGGTAGAAGATGTCCCCGAAAGGATCTTCGAATTCCGGATCGAGGAAGATATTGATGTAGACATCGCAGGGATCCCCGTTGTAATTGGTTCCCGTGAGCACCCCGAAACCGGCTGGCACACTACCCGCGGGTTGAATATCACCACCGTTGTCAAAGAAGTCAGTATACTCCACATCTGGCACAGTTCCGCTGTTCATGTAGATCGCGCAATCGCAGTGCGAGAAGATACCATTGCTTACAGACAGGGTGCTGCCAGACGAGCCAATGAAGACCTGGAAGAATGGGCTTACCCCCCATACAGTACAGTGATCCATTGTCACGGAAGCGCTACCCATAAGGTGATTCAGATTGAACGCACCTGCATATGTTCCTTCGTTCTCATAGAAGAGGCAGTAGGAAAGGTCGAAGTCGGTTCCCCACGAACAGATTCCCCCGCCTCCTTCCCAGCTGCCTGGTCCGAAGCACTCGTTGTATCCGAATAAGCTATTCTCGACAGTGATAGTGGTCGCTACATCATAGGCGAAGATTGCTCCGCCTTCATCAACGGCGGTGTTCCCAAGAAACGTGCAGTCGGTGATGTCTATCGAATTGCTGCCGCCGCTTATGAATATGGCTCCCCCGTAGCCGCTAGACTGATTATCCTCGAAGAGACAGCCTGTGATCTCTACCAGGTCAGGAGGGCTTGATAAGATGAGTGCTGCTCCGTTTCCCGAAGCATTGTCCCTGAACACGCAGTCGGTGATCTGAAGAGTCGAGCCGGAGATAATCGCATCCCAATTGAGAACACCACCGCTATTACTGAAGTAGCAGTTGGATAAAACGAGAGCACCGGGATGTATACTCTGGGAAAGCCCTGCATAGGAGACCGAACAGAATGAAAGCTGGTTCGTCTGACCTGCACTCGATGCTGCAAGAGAGATTCCCATCCAGCCGGTTGAAGTATTCTCAGGGAAGAAGAGAATCGAGTCAGCAGCCGTGCCAACAGCATTCAGGATTCCGTTTGCTGTCAGTCCGTAATTACCCAGAAAGTTGACCTCTACACCAGGGTTGATAATAAGTGACTGACCTGCAGGTATGGTGATGTTCCCGGTTATGTAGTAGGGCGAGTTAGCCTGGATCCAGGTACCGGACACATTTCCGCCCGGGATAGTGTCAGCCGACGCGAAAGAAACCAACATCTTGACTCCGGGAATATTGGTGACTGAAACGAGGAACACTGAAGTGCAGAGAACGAAGAGGTGAAGAAAACTGACCTTTCTCGATTTATACACGACAACCTCCTTCGATATCGCAGACCGAAAGGTGATTGCATGTATATGTACGACTGATGAAATGTAAATATCGCGCGCCAGGTTACCACTTACCGGCCCCGCATGATAAATTGTTACTTATTGTTAAATACATCAACACATTATCCAAGTCAATGAAACGGAATTAGTGAATACACTGGCCTGAACTTTGGTACCCTGATGATTTCCAGTTGGAAACCTTTCATGCAGTGGATCACAAGTGTCGCTGAGCTGCTTCGGGAGATGTTACCGGAACGGCTTGAAATCAAGATTACTATTGCTTGCTAGGGAGTCGTTACGGGAACTAAAAAAGAGAATGTACGCAGCTAAGAAAGTCCCATTCTTCAAGGCTGAAAAGCTCTCAAGGATAAAGCTCTCTAGGCAGGTATTTGACCTATTTAAGAGGGAAGGGTCGTAAGACTCTTCCCTCTTTGTATATTAGCACTATGAAATGGTCAGCCATCATTACGACTTGTAACAGTGAGAAGGTGATTGGCAGAGCTCTTGAGTCTCTGTCTCTGCTTCCATTTGAAGAAAAGCCTTCTGAGGTTGTGATTGTCGATAATGCTTCGTCGGACAACACTATCAGTATAGTCACCAATTGTAATCTGCAGACAAAAATAATACTGAATGAACATAATCTTGGACTTTCAAAAGCAAATAATATTGGGGCTGCTCAGGCAGAAGGAGACAGTCTTTTTTTTCTGAATCCGGATGTCGAATTAATGCCGGGGGCTGTGACAATCCTGCAGAGTTTCCAGGAGAAGAACCCGGAGGCCGCCATAATCGGTCCTGCAATGGTTGACGGAAATGGCGTCAGACAATCCACAGCAAGAACCTGGCCCAGTCCACTGGTAATTGCATCCCGAAGAACTCCTCTGGGCAGAACCGCATGGGGCAGGAAAATTTCTTCCAACCACATGAATCGGTTCAATTCCTCCTGCATTCCATTGAAACCTCACTGGCTTGTCGGGGCTGCCATGTGGCTTACTCCCGGTGGACGAGAGAAAGTCGGTCTTATGTCCGAGAAGTATTTCCTTTATTTTGAAGATGTTGAGTGGTGCTGGCGTACATGGCAACGAGGCATGGAGGTATGGTATGAACCAAGAGCGGTGATTAAACATGTCTGCCATAGAGAGAGTGCTTCCCGAGGTACAACCCTAAACCTCCATCTGAAAAGCATGCTGCTTTTTTTGACTACGCATCCAAGAGTTCTATTTGGAACCGGGCCGGGGAGGAACCAGTGAATAAGAGAAATCTGCTTTGGTTGCTTCCTATTACAGATCTGGCCCTTATCGCTGGAATATTTATGGGTGGATTCTGGCTGAGACATTCACTTCTTGCGGATCTCATGGGCTCTGACTTCAGGCTCTCTGTCTACCACTACTTCTTGACAGGTACAGTGCTTGGCTCCGTACAAGTAGCTTTCATGGCAGTATTTGGAGTGTACCGGCGTGAATTCGGCCTTGGCATGATCGAGGAGGTCGCGGGAATTATCAGGGGTGCCCTGATGGCTGTACTGTTCACACTGGCAATGACTTTCATTACCAGACAACTTCTTTTCTCAAGATTTGTTCTTGTATTTTCATTCCCGGCCTCAGCTCTCCTTCTGAGTTTCTGGCATTCACAATTCAGAAAGCTCAGCAACAGAACAGGCAGCCCGTCAAGAATACTGATTCTTGGCATCTCTGATCAAGCCAGACAACTGGGCGGATTCATGGAAAACAGGGCACAGATCAAGTACATTGTTGTGGACTACGTGGATCCGGATACACCTTCCAAAGAAATTTCTGAAATAATCAGAAAAAAGAACATTCACGAACTGGTTGTCGCCGATCATTCAATTCCACCGGAAAAACTGTCTTCTGTAATTCTTACATGTGAAAAACTTGGAATCCAGTACAAAATCGCGGCAGACGTCTTTGCCATCGTAAGTCTTACTGCGAGAGTTGCCCACATGGGCGGAACAATACTGATTGAATCGGTACCTGCACCCCTGACTGGATGGGGACTTGTGCTGAAACGCACAACTGACCTGCTTCTGGCTTCCACTTTTATTGTACTTCTCTCCCCTATCTTCATTCTCACAGCACTGGTCATTGTAATTGATTCGGGTTTACCTGTCTTTTACCGGCAGACGAGACTGGGTAGAGACAACAATCCTTTCAAAATGCTCAAATTCCGATCAATGCGTGTAGGAGCACACAGCGAGAAATCTGCTCTTTCCACCATGAACGAATCAAAAGGACCATTATTTAAAATTAGAAATGATCCTCGAGTAACTTGTACCGGGAAATTCATTCGCAGATGGTCAATAGACGAGCTTCCTCAACTGTTCAATGTGTTGTCAGGCAAAATGAGTCTCGTTGGGCCTCGCCCTCCTCTTCCGGAAGAAGTAGAGGAATACAGCAGAAAAGACTTCAAAAGACTTCGTACTATTCCAGGGGTCACCGGAGTATGGCAGATCTCCGGCAGAAGCAATCTGGGCTTCGATGAAATGGTAAAACTGGATTTGTACTATGTTGACAACTGGTCCATCTGGATGGACCTTGCAATTCTAATGCTTACTCCATCAGGGGTTATTGAGGGTTCCGGAGCATATTAAGGCAGCCGTAAGGCCGTCAGATATGCCGGATGGGAGTCCCCTCTTCTGCCATCACGAAGTAATACCGGTCTTTCCGAACTCTCTCTTGTGATGTAAGAGCGGTTTTAATGCGGGCTAAGTATTGTTTCTGATCTCATCCCGCAAAGAAATGATATCATAGGTAGGTTTTTCCTCAGCAGCCCTGTCGAGAATCCCAACAAGTTCCTTCCTCAATACCGCCGGTGAGAGCTCCTCAGGCATATCATCTCCGGGGATCTGAATCAT
>JAIOSX010000050.1 GCA_021107345.1 Candidatus Aegiribacteria sp. | reverse complement strand
CAACAGTATAGAATAAATCTTCATTTCTCTGTGCAAGTACTTCAACGAATGCAAAACGAGCTTCCTGTTCGCTTACACGCCTTGGATTCCCAGCTTTGGAATACGTTGGATAAAGCAAACGCTGATCTCCATGGTTGGTTTTTCCCACTATTTTCATATTCCATAAGTATTCCGATGTCTGAATACAGAGATCCTCAAGAAGTTTTTCATCAGGTATTGGCATTAGCAGTCCTTCCTGTAATGCTGATTTTTACGGATCATTCAAGGATCCTTTTCAGCTTTTCAAGGCTGGCAGCATGATTCGTTTGTCCATTTTCCGGATATTAATCGATTTTCATTGAAGCCTGGTAGTTGAGCCAGATGATTTATGCACAGCAGAGTTTAAGGGCAGCTCCTGCCTGTCAGGCACCGTTATCATGTACTTACTGTCATACCTTCCTCCTCTGTAGATTTGGCGTTTGCCTTTTCCGAGATCTATGCGGGATGGGTCGAGTCGTTCGAACCAGTCATGCCCTGCTTCCTCAGAACACCATAAAAACAAACGCTTAACTTTCACTGATTGGCAGTTCTCCAGAAGCTTCTGCACCACTGCGGGTCTTGCAGCAGTAAATCCTTCCATCAGCAGGCATACCTGTTCCAGATCGTTGTTGCTCCTGACAAGACGCATCTGCTCCATCATAGCACGCTCTCTGCCGGACATGATTATTTTAAAGCCGCCGCAGTCAAGTTCAGTTGTAGACTTCTCTGGAACATGTTTGAATAAAGACAGGCAGCTGTGTTCTATTTCAACATTCCATTGATGGTTACGGAACCATGTTGGTAACCGCTCCTGCAGATCGCTTATAAGAAGAACTCTCCTCTGCTGTCCTATCGGAACGAAATGAGATAAACCCCGCAGCTCTAGAGCTGTTTGGCCACCTACATGCACTGTCTTATCCAGTTGAGTCTGCAAAGCATATACTCCTCCCTGCCATTCGACTCGGTCGCCGGGACGGGTGTATGCTCCTGTTCCGAATCGCAGCAGCCATCCGAAATCCATCTCAATGTGGACTTCATTCGCCCTGGCAAGCCAGTTGATAATGGCTTGATAGAGAGTTTCAATGGTCGCCTTCGTATTGCAAGTGTCTGTGTATAGGTGAGTTAGTAGCACTGAACCGACGATCCCTAAAGAACAGAGGTGTCCTGATTTATGGGGAAGCTTACGCTCCCTTCGTTGACTCCGGCTGCGGTCGTATTCATTGTATTGATGTATACAGTTTTGAGCTCAGGCTTTTTCAGGCGGGGAGTTAATCATGGCTATTCGAGTAGTTGTTGGGTTGATTTTACTTTGTCTTGCTGCTTCAGCAGCGGGTGAATACAGGTTCGGTGTCCATGAGCATCTCTCAGCCGATATCGGTGAGGAAAGGCTTGAGATGATGAGCATTCTGGGTGAGGAGGGTGCAGTCATCGTTGTCGAGATGGAACGAAGGGGTCACATTACTTCCACCGGGTATTCTGATGAGTTTCTCAGCTGGGAGCAGTTTCCACAGTTCATCGAGTTCGTAACTCAGATGGGACAAAGAAGTCCCGCCCTGGCTGAGGGCATGGGTTCGGCTGATATAAGTGTAGTCATAGCCTCCATCGATGAGATGAACAGCAACATGGCTCGCGTGAACCAGTTCTATTTGGATTTCATGGGTATCGGGGATGATGATCTGGCCCTGCTTATTGATGGGCATGAGCTTTCAGTTCCTGCGGAACCGGAAGAAACCGAACAGGCGGAATTCGTAACATTGAACACCGCTGTAAGAGGCGATCAAGAGGCTGTTGACCAGATGCGTTTTCGCATGGACGGTATTCAGGGACTCTGCGATGTAATCGCTGATCATGTGGAATCAGGAAATTACGAGCTTGCCCGAAGCAATATGGACAATCTGCGATCGTCTCTGGAAATCACGGGTCAGGAAGCAGCGCAGCTGTGGCAGGAGCATTCCTTCACTGTAACCTTCACGGGGCTGGCCACGGATGACGCAATGGCTCATTACAGGGAGATCGAGGCTGAGCGGGAACAGAACCACCTTTTCTACCAGCACGTCATGCAGAGTCTGGACGAGGTAAGGCATGCAAAGGATCAGCAGAACAGGACGCTGATCAGTCAGGTTCTGACCACAACCTGCAAGAGCTTTATAGACTGGTCCCAGCCTCCAGAATGGTACGAGATACCACATACATTCAATAACTGGTACCAGCAGTCCCTGGAGCATGCCCAGGCCATAGAAGGAACCATGAACTTCGTGAACAATCTGGTTCGAATAGAGGCAGACCTTGAGAACATCAGAGAAAACGCCTCCGAATATCACCAGGAACTGGTGCAGCAGATGGAGGACATGGCTCCGCTGCTGGAGCTGCATGCTGAACTTGAAAGTCTGATGCGAGCGGTGGATTGGGCGGCTTTTACTCCAGAATCCTAATGGTGGTTTCTACTTTCCTCTCAATCAGATCCTGCATTAAAACTTCAATGCTGATTTCTCTCTGGTTACATCTCCAGTTATTCATGCTGTCAGACTAACACTAAAGAACTCTGTTTCAACAAGTTCCTGGATTTCATCCTGTACCAGCTTACGCATGGCATACTTGTCATTAAGCAGCCTCTGGACATTTGCCTCCGATTGTACCA
>JAIOSX010000175.1 GCA_021107345.1 Candidatus Aegiribacteria sp. | reverse complement strand
CCGGACATACCTGTCCTCTTAAGCCAGATCAACCGACCTCTATCTCCGGGACATCTATATCACAGTTGACGATGTGGATACAGTGGTGAAAAAAGTTGTTGACCTGGGTGGTAAGATCCTCAAGCCGGCCTTTGATATTCCCGAAGTAGGAAGATTCTGTGTATTGAAGGCTCATCATACCAGAGGAGCTGTTTCTGCTGCTTTTCATCGACGGAACATAGTTTCGATATGATAAAAGTCTAAAATTGCAGAATACTAAACGTAAAGTATTCTAACTCAATAGCATAACACTTATGGCTCATAGATTGACTTGTAATGATATTGATTGCATCTTCTTACGAGAATCCTTAACGGATATCGTGAATACCGGAAGGACTTAGTATGTGGTACATCGTGGCAGCAGTTGCGTTACTTGCGACTTCAGGTGTTTTCGGTTTCAGCAGATTAAGAAATCCCGATGCTGAGAAATCCCAGATTGCAAACAGAATATTTGACAGAATCACATTCAAGTCACTTTCAACGGATCAGATAAACATCTATCTGGCAAGGCTTGAGATGGAGGAACCCCCGGAGCATGTAATGGGGGCCATGTGCTACGAGGCGATGGTCCACCAGGCAGTTGCGGAGTATGTATGTCCGGTATGCGGTGAAAAAACCATCTATAACGATTTCCAGACCGTTTTCATTGAGTGGGAACTGCAGGGATGCAGAAGAATGGTGGAATCCATTAACGAGTACACCGAATTCGATGTATCACTTGATGAAACCCTCTTTTGTGATTTCTGTTCCGACTCTCAGGATGAGGAACCAGCCCTTATGCTCAGAGTGACCTCAACAGATAGCACTGAAACAGTTAACAGGATATCCATTCTCGATCTCAGAATGCTGGAAGCGTTTCTGCAGGGCGATCTGTACTACACAACCTTCAATGATGGTCACGAGCCTCTCCAGGAACATGCTGAGAGAATCAGGGAACTACTGGGCGTTTTTGATAATTGATGAGAATCAGATCGAAATCCTTTCTCCCGTCAACCGCGGTTATTGAGCTCACCTACCGATGTAATCACAGATGTCTTTTCTGTTCATGTCCCTGGTTTTCAGAGGACAGTGGATTCGAAATACTTCAGGAACTTGATACAGCGCAATGGAAATCCGTACTGGATGAGCTTTGCAGATGTGGAATCTCAGGATTGGCTTTCAACAGCTGACGACGTTCTTACCAGAGCCGGGAGGTACGGCAACCTTGGAACTGAAATACCTCTCTGTATTCTGAATAAGATAGAGTTGCAAACTCTTGAAGCAGGCACCAGGTGCTCCGCCGCTCTGGGATTTTTCGTGATCGGTCCATCAGGTTATGTCAGGGTTTGCAATCACTCGGAGAAAAGACTCGATCATTTCATGAACTGGAAAAGACTAAAGCAAAACGAATACTGGAATACATTCAGAATGAGGAGATATCTCCCGGCTGAATGCAGCGACTGCAGCATGAAACTTGATTGCGACGGCGGTTGCAGGGAAGCCGCGCATATAACAGGAGGAAAAGTAGATTCAAAGGATCCACTACTGTAACACCGCTGCAGTTAGATCAATGTATATGGTTGAATGAAGAAATTCTCCGATGGTGAGGAGGGAGCATGAGAGAGTTCGCAGGGATTCTGGCTATAATACTCGCATATTATCGTCAAATACTTCCAGTATTCTCCTCAAATCTCCGAGCATTCTATCTCAGCTGTGAGAATCTTCTGCTCAATGTACATTGTCGGACACATTCCTGGCATCAGTGCAGGATACTTCCAAAGGAATAAATATCTGTCCTATTTGTACAACATGCAAATATGATGTAGAACAGGAGGTTCGCATATGCATGGAACTTACTTGAGGTTCGTGGTCATAGTGCTGCTTGTTATCTTCTTTGCAGGATGTGGTGACATCGATGAATATGATTATCCCGGTACACTGAACGTAACCGGAACCGGTACCGCCTACGCCGAGCCGGATATTGCTTCAATCGAATTCGGAGTGGATATAACCGAAAAGGATCCGGCAGAAGCGGTTAATCAGGCAGCAGAAATGATGGATGCAGCTTTTGCCGCAGCATCGGAGTATGGCATCAGGGAATCGGACATGAGAACAGTTTCCTACAACCTGTGGGTGGAAGAAGAGTACGACTACAACACATACGAATACACCGGTGAGTCATTCTATCATGTCTCTCACTTCGCTCAGCTTAACGTCAGAGATCTTGAGAATGTTGGTGATGTGCTTGCAGCACTTGTAGGCGCCGGTTCGAACACGATCAGAAGCGTCACATTCAAGGTCGAAGACACGGTAGCTCTTATGGACGAAGCCAGAACTAAGGCAGCAGCCGACGCCAGCAGAATTGCAGAACAGCTTGCCGGGGAGATCGGCATGGAAATCGGTGATGCTACTTACATCAATGAGTGGATCGACTACTATCCGGTTGGTGGCTCCACCGCCACTTTATGCGCTGATTTCGCCTCAGAGATATCTGCACCCAGCATATCTCCAGGGACTCAATCGGTTACGCTTAAAGTACAGATCACATTCGAGATGAATTAGTGTCTGGGGCGGGGGAGACCCCGCCTCTTCAGCATACTCCTGATCAGTTAAGTACGACCATGGGCATGACCATGCTTGTTTCATCATCTTCCCTCAGTAATATCCTGTATGAACCGGCAGGAAGGGGAGGGACCTGCATGTATTCCTCGTTCCCGTTCTGCATGCTGATACCCGAAGACCAGATTTGTCTGCCGGAGCAGTCGAAGACGATGATCTCGGAGTTTGCGGCACCTGTGCCTGTTACACGAAGAATAGCAGATCCCTGCACCGGGTTGCCGCCGACGATTGACAGTCGGTTTTCCTGAGGGTTCTGCCACTCAATTCCCGTCAGATCCCAGTTGAACTGAAACGATTTCAGAACAGGAGATACCGAAGGATCTGCGGTGCCCATCTGTATCCTGTACTGGAAATATCTATCAACAAGGCCGCTGAGTTCAGCAGGGTTTTGAATTGGAGCTGACCAGCTGCCCATGGAAGCGGAATTGTCGGATGTCTTGTAACTTACTGAATAATTAGTACTCCCCGGAAGGCAGGCATCCCAGTCTATGCTGGCCCACTGGGGGCTTCCTTCCGTATCCAGAATAGAACTTACAAGCCACCCTGTGCTGACGAATTCTGTCAGTTCGTACCAGAGCACCTTGTTCGTACCGAAACACGTGATCAGCGCATCAAGATCACCATCACTGTCAACATCGGCCGGGAAAGCGCAGCTGACGCTGCCCAGACCTAATGCGATCTGATGCTCAGCCCAGGAAGTGCCGTCCCCTTCATTCTCGTACCACCTGGCACCGGAGTTGGCGAAAGAGCAGGTGACAATATCCCAGTCCCCATCACCGTCAACATCCCCCGGCCGGGCGTAAGCGCAACCGGAGAAGGTGTCGATTATCTCCCTTGTCCACTGGACAGGGCTGCTGCCATCATTACGGAACAGAAGAAGCTGGTGCCCTGACATCGCTGTAACGATCAGGTCGGGGTCCCCGTCCATGTCCACATCACCTGCTCTTACGGAATGGGCTCCATAAACCGGGTCGTACACCTCATGTTCTGTCCAGACAGGGGTTCCGCCTCCTGAACCGTACCATACAAGAACATTGTCACCCTCCCACATGCTGGCAGTCACATCCATGCACCCGTCACCGTCCAGATCTATCGCCTGTATTCTGCAGGGGTAATCAACATTAGTTGAAATATCCTGCTCAAACCACTGGATGGGAGAACCTCCGTCGTTACGCCACCAGGTGATCCTGTCACCTAAAGCCGAGGCCGCAAGAACATCGATGTCGCCGTCATCGTCCATATCGCAACCCTCAACATCATGGCAGCCGTTAAATAAGTAATTGATAATCACTTCAGTCCACTGAGGGGATGAGGCACCGTCATTAAGGTAAAGGATCACTTTTTCACCATTGTAGGTGCCGCACAGCACATCCAGGTCTCCGTCATTATCAATATCGATTACGTCAACACCACAGGGACCATCAGCAGTAGAAGAGATAGTTTGCTTTTCCCAGCTTCCTGATCCATCAGCATACCAGACGCAGCATTCATCCTGGTGGTAACCTCCGCCGACAATATCGTTGAGGCCGTCACCGTTGATGTCACCCACATCCACCGTGTACGCGCCTGCAAAAGAAGGATCAACAGAATAATAGACAGGATCGGTTAGAATATCCGAAGCCAGGGCAATCTGACCGGGGACAGCCATCCAGGAAATGTCCTGTGAGCTGTCGAAACAGGAGCCCCAGCCTGTCTCAGGTCCCGTGACACCAGGCCCCTGTGTCCAGTCGTTCTGAACGGCCTGATCAGCGAAACACAGCGTGATTAACACAAGGCAGAGAACCGCAGTAATTCCCATAACTACTCCCTATAATATTGTGAGTAAATCGATTCATATTTATAATTCCTGGAACCAATCAAGAAATTTCTGAATACTCCGGTAGTATTTCGTACTGATTTGTCATGCATTTCTTTATTGATCTCAGTGATTTGCGGCCTTCAATCCTGCCCAGGACATTTGTTCCAGCGTTGCGGTTGTGCTTACCATCTCCAAATCATCGTAGTAAATCGTGCTGGCACCCCATGAGAAGAGGTTAATCGTTGCTATCGCGATGGCTCCGGTAGTGGCCCATGCTGCAGAGCCGAGCAATGTACCGTTGTAATATGCGCTCTGGGTATTTGCGTCCAGATTCACTTCAACCTTTATCTCAACCCATTGATCAAAGACGATGGAAGCGGTGCTTCCGGCCTGGTAAAATTCAACGGTTCCAGTATTCAGGTAGAAGATTAAGTCGTGTACACAAATAAACGTACCGCCGGGGCTGTATACATTATGCATTATGAAGAACTGATCGTTCGAACCGCCACTGGGTATGTACTGCATTGCCGTTATTAACCATGAACCTGAAGACTCATCGAATTCTTGAACAATGTCTGTACTCGGGAGTATTCCGACCGAGTTCGGGGATGAGGTTGAAATAGAATTGGTTACGGTTGCATCCCACTGCGGATCGTTATCCCATCCTGCCCATCCGCCCAGTCCATGCAGGCCACCTGGGGAGTAGGAATCGAAATTATCGCTCCAGTCCGCTGCCGCAACTCCAACCAGCATTGTGATCATAATCGGGATTAAGTGTTTTGTGTTCATTTTTCCTCTTTCTGTTAAGGTTATACAGGGCATGCACTCATAATTAACTCATATAGTATTATGGTAATAGTAATACTATATTTTCATGATATTTATATCACAGTAATACTATACTGTCAATAGTTGATTATATTATTGAATGATAATGTGATAGAGGAATATCTATTTTTGTTGTTATGCTGATTGCTGTTCTGATGGGCAGAGGATTCCGTAAACGGTGTTTTACTTTTCTTTCGGTTCCCTGCTTGATTCGGAGAGAATCATTTCAAACATGTCGTTGTGCTGTATGCCGAAGATATGCTTTTCTGTTAGAGCATAGATTTGCTCCCTTAGCTCCTCAATCGTTACTTCGCTGTTCAGCATGTTCAAAATAAATGCAAGCACTGTATCAGCTGACCTTCCATGCTGGAACGTTGTAGACAGATAGGGATTGTTCACCCAGAGAGCGTTGATGACTTTCTCTTCAAAAGAGAAGAAGGATGTAACCATTTCTCTGCCGTCCACAGCTATTGTCAGCAGGTTCACCGGCCATTGTTTGCGTTCCTTCCGTCGTTTCCAGTGTACTACATCGCAACCGGGGATTTCCAGAGCGACGTAGCTGTTCACAAGAACATTCACATCACGCCTGGAAGCTTCAGAAAGGTACGCAGAGAGGAGAAGCAGCGGGAACCTGTCTGCGCTTATCGAAATGTTATTTT